>JACPGD010000216.1 GCA_016182645.1 Candidatus Hydrogenedentota bacterium
ACATTCGAGACGCCGAAGCCATGCTGGAAACCTTCCAACACCTGGCGTCAACCGACAGCGGTCTCGACGCCAGCGTCCTTGCAGCCGCTCAAGACTTTCTGGGCCGTCGCAAGGAACAACTCACGGCGGAGGGGGACAGTGTGGGGGAACAGGTCCATGCTGTTTGCGCACTTCTCACGGAGGCCCTGCCTCGAATACCAGCGTGGCCTCTTGCGGGGGGCGGGTTTAGCATGATCGGATCTGGGCTGGAGCGTGTCTACCGCCAAGGCGCCCGAAGTTTCCATCGGGCGTACGAGACCGGCGCCCCCGCTGATTTTCACGAATGGAGAAAGAGGGTCAAGGACCACTGGTACCATCTCCGGCTTCTCAGCGATATCTGGCCCGGCGTCATGCGCGGACACCGCCGCAGCCTGCGCGACCTCTCAGAATTAGTAGGTGACCACCATAATCTGGCCGTACTGTGGGAACTCTTTGCCGCCGCCCCTGAATTGCCGCCCCGCCTGAAAACTGAACTGGATGGATGCATACACGCGCGCATGCAAGCATTGGAGAAACTGGCCCAGCGGGTCGGGGCGCTGGTCTATGCCGAGACGCCCGGCGCATTGCGGCGCCGCCTGAAACGCTATTGGCAATCATGGCGGAAGTAGTTTTTTCGTGTCCGAGACCCGCCCATGCGTGTTGTGGTCATGACACAAACGACAGGCTCTAGACCACAACTTACAGTCATTCTGAGGCAGCGAAGCATCTCTTGCCAGGCTGGCCCAATTAACGGTGCCCTTTGCGCGCTTGTATAGCCGGTACACAATTCGTAGCGTAATGTAACGAGCAACACCCTCGTGCCAGGCGCCGCAAGACACACATAACTCTTGTTCATTGACTGGGTTAGCTGTCTCGAATGGTCAACGCAATCTTGGCACATCTCTTGCCCCACCCAATTCAAGGCCCGGCCCGCTGGGTGAACCTTCAAGCACCCGAAGAACTGGCTTGAGGCCCAGAGGAGATGAAGCACCATGAGTCTCATGACATTGAAAGACCTATACATCGAGCAATTGCGGGATCTATACCACGCCGAAACGCAGTTGTTGGACACCCTGCCGAGAATGGCGGGCGCTGCCAGTAACTCGCGCCTCAAAGATGCCATCATGACGCACCTTGATGAGACGCGGGACCACGCGCAGCGCCTCGAACGGATTTTCGGCAGCCTTTCCGTGAACCCGCGCGGCGAGGTATGCCATGCCATGCTGGGGCTGATGAAAGAGGCGGATGCCCTGCTCGAGCAGCCGGGCGATCCAGACGTGAAAGATGCCGCCGTCATCGCTTGTCTACAGCGCATTGAGCACTACGAAATCGCGGGCTACGGCACGGTGAAGACCTTCGCCAAGCACCTCGAGTACGATGACCACGTCAAGGAACTCGATCACGTGCTCCAACAGGAAGGCGACGCGGACAAGAAGCTGACGCGAGTTGCGGAAGGCGGCTGGATGGTCACCGGCATCAATCAGGAAGCAACGCGCTAGATTCGCGGAATCCTCTTCACAGCCTCGCCGCCAGTTGACCTCTGCTCCCGCTGTGTCGACACCAGAATGCGGCGAGGCTGTTTCTTCCATAAATCCCCGGACGGCGCCCGGCAATTCCGGGCGCCGTCTCTTGCTTTGTTGACGACGCAGGGGTTTATTGTGGGCTGTTGCTCAAGCTCCGGCCCAGGCGCGCCGATAATACAGGTGCGCACGACAGGGAGGTCGGAGGGAGCGCGAGACACGGAAGTCAACCATACTGCGACGGCAGCCGGAGCGATCCGGCGCAGTGCTGGGCCAGGGAGTAATCCCCTCGGTAGAACACGCTGCTTCCTGCTTCTTGCAGCGTGTTTTCTTTTAGCGCCATCGAGCTTTCCACCGTAGTATTGGATTAATTCTAGACGTTCTGTTATCTTCAACAGAGATTGAACGGCCTCCTTGACAGCTTCGTTTAGGTTTAGCTAAACTACACTACGGAACAGATATGGTGTCAGAGTGTGTTTTGATTCTCGAGAGTCAGTCCAAGGATCGGGGTGTGGCTTTCCTGGATTACCCGGCTAATCGGCACGTGAATGCGAGACATATGTTCCAAGTCCTGTCATTGGATGAACAGAGGCGCTTGCGGACCAGTTTTGACTATTGGATTCAAGGACTCTACGGACAAAGCATCTCGAAGAGATTCCATGGGTGGCAAGCTTCGCACATGGGAGGGAAGTACCGGAATTGTTTTGTCTTTAAGGAACCGCCGCATCGCCTGTATGGCTTCTTGGCCAAGGCCCAGGGCAACCTGTGATTCACTTTGTGTGTACTGGTGAGCCACGCCACGAAGCGAGAGGATCATACGGACACGGCGATTCTGGATCGAATAAACAGACTGGCCGAGAGCAAGGAAGTGCGTCTTGCGCTTCAGAAGTACTTCGGCTAGTGAGGAAACCGATTATGCAAAAGCCGCATTGGACAGCGACTTCTTCCCAGGATTTCTTGTATCGGATTGCCAATGATTTCATTCTCCAGCTTGAAAATGCGATGGCATCCACGCCAATTTCCCAGGCACAATTGGCTCGGAAACTGGGCGTTTCTCCTGGGCGCGTTTCTCAGGTAATCAATGACCCGAGTAACATGACGCTAAAGTCAATGATCGAATATGCGCGTGCATTAGGCATGAAGATTTCAATTGTCGCATACGATGATGAGGACGAAGACAACAGGCTTGGCCCGGTCAATGCCGAATTCTTCAAGATGAGCTGGGAATTGTGTCGAAAGCCCAGAAGCATCTTTGACATTGAATGGCTTAAGTTGGCGGGCATGAACCTCGAACACGTTGGCGAAGGCCGCGTCAGCGCAGTGTATGAGTGGACGCAAACAGAGTTAACGCCGAAGGATATAGTACAACATGAGCACTACGAAACCATTGCGACAGCAACTATTTAACATCCGTGAAATCGCGGCAATGATTGTGAAGGCGCAAGGTATTAACGATGGACATTGGGGCGTGTCTGTCGAATTTGGTTTGGGCGCAGCCCTCATGCATGGGAAGAAATCTCCCACAGAACCGCCTTCTCTATCACCAAGTGCAATAGTGCCGGTTACTCGTATAGGCATTCAAGAGTTCACAGGACCCAATGAAATAACAGTGGACGCATCCCAACTGGGCAGGTCATCGAAGAAGTCAAGCACTGCAGCGACAACAAAGCAACGGCGAACCAAGAAGAAGCAAACCTAGAGCGGTTTTGGACCACATGCTCCGCTATTGCGTGTTCGGTGCTTCGTAGAAGACACTTGCTAGTGCCAATCCATGTGCGGGAGCACAGTGGCCGCGAAACGGCCCACCGGAGGCCAACTGTTCCTCGAGAAACTTGGGAGGGAAGCGCTTGCGGCCGATTTCCTCCAGTGTACCGGTCAGGTTCCGCACCATCTTGTAGAGAAAGGCGTCGCCATGAAATTCGAGGCGCCAGAAACTGTTGCCATCCAACGGCGCCACCAGTCCGCCCTGGTGCAACGTCACCGAGTATAGGGTGCGCTGCGTCGATTCCATCTGCGTCCCCGCGCTTTGAAAGCCGGCGAAATCATGTTGGCCGCGGATCTTGGGAAGCAGTTCCTCCATCAGGTCCAAGTCCAGCCGGTAGGGCACATGCCAGGCATAACGTGCCCCGAAGGGATCAGGTTCTTTCCCGAGGTCCATCGTATAGACGTATCGTTTCGACCGGGCATCGAACCGCGCGCTAAAGTTGTCGGGCGCCTCCATCAATTCCAGCACCCGTATTTCCGGGCCAAGCATCTTACTTAGGGCATGGCGCAACCGTGGCGGGAACGGCCTCGGCCAACGGCAGGAAAAGACCTGCCCCAGTGCGTGTACGCCAGCATCCGTACGCCCAGCACCCTGCACATCCACGGGCTCGGACGCGATTTGGGCCAGGGCCGCCTCTAATTCCCCCTGAATGGTGCGCTGGCCAGGCTGGCGCTGCCAGCCGGCAAAATCCGTTCCATCGTACCGGATTGTTCCCCGAAGCGTGCATGACATGGCGGTATTGTAGCGGAGCACGAAGACGTTTGACAGCGTCCGCGAGCGTTGGATACCCTTTACCCGTTCGCGAAAATGGCCTGCGCCAAGGCACGCGGGGGTCCAACTGAACGGAGACTGCCATGACTGCTATAAAGCGCCTTTTGCTCCTCTTGTCCGGCGCTGCCCTTTGTGCCGGCTGCCACACCTTCTCTCCTGTGCCGGCATTTAACGATATCGCCCTGACGCCGCGTGACCTGCATCCCGGCGACGTGGCGGTCATCACGGTCAAACTCACGGACAAGAACAACATCGTGGAGCGGGTCGAGGGCGTCCTGAAGGAAGCCCCCCAAGTGACCTTCCGGCTGCGCGATGATGGCCAGGCCCCCGACGAGAAGGCCAATGACGATGTGTGGACTCTCCGCGTGGACGTGCCATTCGACGCGCCACCCGGCGAATTCGTTCTCGAGTTCACGGCCTATCGATCCGATGGCCTGGCGGTGCCGATCCGCAATGACTCCGGCGATACGGTCCCCCTCACCGCCAATTATTCATTCGCCGTCCAGTACGCCCAGGACACGCAGCCCAAGTAGTGAGTATCGTGGCCCATAGTGTGGTGGCGGCGCTGCTCTGCGCCGTTGCGGGTCTCCCCACGGCGCCCAACGTGGTGCTGCTGTCCGTGGATACTTTGCGGGCGGACCGGCTCGGTTGTTACGGGTATGACCCACCCACCTCACCTCACCTTGACGCATTCGCGCAGGAGGCCCGCCTCTTCGAGAATGTTGTGTGCGAAGTGCCGCTGACCGCCCCCTCCTTTGCTTCCATGCTGAGTTCGCGTTATCCCCGTATGACGGGGCTCACGCGCAACGGCCTGCGGATGCCTGGCGGCGTTCCCCTCGTTCAAGAGGAATTTCAGAAGGCCGGCTATCAGACATTTTGCATTCAGAGCAATTGGACCCTGAAGCGCAAACTGTCCGCATTGGATCGCGGCTTTGACCACTATGATGACGCCTTTCACAACAAGCGGTGGGGTATCATAAAACCGGAAAGAGACGCCGAAGAAGTGACACGGCTGACAGTCGCACTGCTGAACAGCCGCGACGCGAGCAAGCCTTTCTTTGCCTGGATACATTTCTCCGATCCCCACGCTCCGTACAAGCTGCATCGCACGCACAATCCCCAAGACAAACGAACCGGCCGCCTGGACAAAGTTGAGAAAGTGGGCGTGAAGTATGATTCGGAAGTGGCCTACACCGACGCCCACATCCGGCAGGTGCTCGAAGCTTTGCCCGAAGGCACGGCCGTCCTCTTCGTGGCAGATCACGGGGAGAGCCTTTGGGAGCACGATTACCTGGGACATGGCCGGCGGATCTACCAGGACGGCCTGCATGTACCGTTGATGATCCGTGCTCCGGGTGTCGCGCCCGGGCGCACGGCAGTTCCGGCGCGCGGACTGGACATCGCACCCACACTGCTGGGGCTAGCCGGGCTCACACCGCCGCCCACGATGCTCGGCGTGGATCTCCTCCGTCAGCCGCCCCCCAGCGACCGCGTTCGCATCGTCGAAACATACGGTGGCGCCGTCCCCAAGCTGCCCGGCGCCAAGGCAATCATGGGTGATGCCAAACCCATGCGCCAGGGGGTGCTTGCCGGACCGTGGAAGCTTGTCCTTGGCAGCGGCCGGCCGGAGTTGTACCGCCTCGATCAAGACCCGTGGGAAGTGGACAACAGGGCCAGTGCCGAGCCAGACCACGTGGCCCGGCTGAAAGAAATGATTAGCTCCTGGGACACGGCCACTGCCCACGCCCAGGAAGAAGGGGCCGCCTTAAGCGACGCTGATATAGAGGCATTGCGCAGCTTGGGCTACGTGGAATAGGCTGGATGCGTTCTGTCCCTGATACCCCTGCCTCTCCAGGAGACCCATGCTATGTCGGAACCTTGCATCCTGCTCGACCGGTCCCGTCCGGGGATTCTTTCGCTCACGCTGAATCGCCCGGACAAACGCAATGCGCTCAACGTCGCGCTGTTGCAAAAGTTCACCGATCAAATGCGCGCCGCCAACAATGACCCCGCCCTGCGTGCCATCGTCATCCGGGGCGCCGGTCCGATATTTTGTGCTGGCCTTGACTTGCAAGAGGCGCGCGAGGAGAGCCTGGTCCATCGTAGCGGCGAACTGATTGCCGAGATGTTGCGCGTTGTCTATTTCTCGCCGAAAGTTACCATTGCGGCGGTGCGCGGCGCCGCCATTGCCGGCGGCGCGGGCCTCATGTCCGCCTGCGATCTCGCCGTGGCCACCGTTGACACGCGTATCGGCTACCCGGAAGTGCGCATCGGTTTGGTCGCCGGCCTCGTGATGACCTTTCTGCGGCGGCAGGTGCCCGAACGCCAGGCGCGCGAACTGTTGTTGTTGGGGGAAACCATTTCCGCGGAGCGCGCGCAGGAGATTGGGCTAGTCTCGCGGGCCGTGCCGGAAGACCTGCTGGAAGACACGGTGGACATGGTCGTTGACTGCGTGCTGAAGGGTGCTCCCGGCGCGATTGCGAAGAGCAAGGAGATGCTCGATTCGATGTGGCGGCCCAGCGTGGAGGAAGACCTTGAGCGCACCCTCTCTCTTCATCGAGAAATGCGCAAGACGCCCGAAGCGCTCGAAGGATTTGCGGCCTTTAAGGAAAAACGCTGCCCCAATTGGCATCCCGGTTGAATCAATAGGGAAGGGGCGAGTGCACTTTAGGGTCCGGAAAGTGGGCCAATGCATCGGGCACTCGATAAACCAGCACGAGCGCCGCAATGACCGTCACCAGGGCGGCCACTATGAAGGGAATGACAAGCTCGGGCGGCAACACGCCGGCCATTCCAAGCACAAGGGCCGTCGTGGCAATCAGCCAAGCGATAAGGCAATGCCTCCTCCTTCTTAACGCGGTATCGCTTAAGTCTATCCTGGCGTTGCGGCGTGCAATCTCAGCGACTCCTCCGCAAGCAAACCACAGCATGCCCATTTTGCAGCATTGAGTTCCCAACGTGAGCACTGCCCGGAAGAGCTCCTCAGCGTTCCAGAAGGAAGCAATCGAGAGCAGGGCACAAAAAACCGCGTACCGGCAGAAGACGCGGAAGGCGTGGGATTCGGTCAGTAAGGCAGGAATCGCCAGAAAGAAGAGACCATATCCAATGATGTCAGCAAGTACGTCAACGCCATTAACTCGGAAGTCCAAAATGGAGAACACCAGGCCCCAAAAGAGTAGCCGCAACGGCATTCGCAGTACTTCCTGATCAAATCTGGGATGAGTGGCTTCGCCAACTGCGTTAAGCATCCTTGAGCAATCCCGCCTTCCGTTTCCGGTAGTTGTCGTAAAACACCAGGATCACAATCAGTCCACCAACAAACACCTGCTGCCAATAAACGTTGATGTTTTCAAGATTACAATAGTTCCTCAGTACAACCATGATCAAGGCGCCGGCCAATGCCGCGAAGGCCCCGCCTTCGCCACCCATGAGACTTGCGCCACCGATGACGCACGCGGCCACGGCTTCCAACTCGTACATTTCGGCGCCGGTCGGGGCGGCCACGCTGGTGCGCGAGGCAAGGATGACGCCCGCAAACCCTGCCAGCAGCCCGCTTAGCCCATAGACCGTGATGCGCACCCGGTCCACCGAGAGGCCGGACAAACGCGCCGCCTGGAGACTGCCGCCGGTGGCGTAAATTGCCCGGCCGAGACGGGCAAAATTGAGCATGAGGCTCAAGCCGAGCGTGATCAGGAGCATGAGCAACACCGGCACCCACCACGCCGAGAGCTGGTTCGACTCGCCTGTCTCCAGGCTGGTCACATATATCTGCTTGGTCCCACCGAGCCAGGGAAAGGCGGGCGGCATGCCGAAGATCTGGTTGCCCCCACTGCAGATGAGCGCCAGACCGCGGGCCCACATCATCGTGCCGAGCGTGACAATGAAGGGCGGCACGCGGCCTTTCGTGATAATGAGGCCGTTCATCAGGCCGCAGCCCAGGCCAACCAGCGCGCCGATAAGTGTGCCGGCAATGACGGGCAGCCAGCCACTCTCGACCCCGAGGAGCGCTTCGGCAAAAGTGCCTTCAAGATATGTGAGTTGCCACTGCTGAAGGACTTTGATGCATTGGCAACTGACCACACCACCGAGCGCGGCCACACTCCCAACCGACAGATCGATGCCGCCGGTGAGGATGACGAGCAATTCGCCCGCGGAAATGACGCCGATTTCCGACGTGCGTCCCGCCACGCTCTTGAGGTTGCCGAAGCGGCGAAAGTCCTCGGAGGCCACCGCGAGCAAAATGCACAGCGCCGCGAGCAGAAAGAGGGGCGAATGCTTGGCGATGAAGAGCTTCACAAGAAACTTCTCTTTAACGCGCTACGGCAGGGGCAACGTAAGTGGCTTGCCGGTGCGTCACATCCCCGCTGTCCGGCAAGACCGTCGGCACGTCCACCCACGTCGATTGCCCCGGAAACTTCTTCTTGGAATAAATGCGATTGTTTCGGATGGTCCCGTGTGTACCGACGAGGTTGATGTTGAAAACATACGGCTGGATACACTCGATGCAGGACGAAACCTTGCCGATGCGGCCGTCGCTAAATTTGCAGATCATGCAGGAGGTTGGATCGTATTCATATTCCTTGAAACTCGCGCCGCCGCCCTTGGTGCTGTATTGGTAAACCTCGACCACCTCGCCGCCCATGAACCAGCGGAGCGCATCGACAGCGTGACAGCCCGCGGAGAGCAAGGAACTTACGCCCACATTCTTCTTCACGTTCCAACCATACTGCTTGTACCAGGGACCGATGCCGTGGAAATAGTCCACTTCACCCAGGAAAACTCTCCCAATGGCGTCATCGGCCAACTGGGCTTTGATGATTTCAAAGAGGGGGTTCCAGCGCAGCACAAAACTGACCACCGTGCGCACGCCCGCGGCCTCAACGGCGTTGCGGATGGTGCGTGCCTCCTCCAGCGTGGCCGACATGGCCTTTTCCAGGAGAATGTGCTTGCCGGCATCCGCCGCGGCGACCGTCTGTTCGCAATGGACATCCGGCGGCGTGGCAATGGCCACGATATCGATGCCCGGCTGCGCCAGCATCTTCTCGTAATCCGTGAAGACCTCGGCCCGGACACCCGCTTCCACGGCACAGGCCTTCACGCGCGCCTCCTGCCGCCCGCAGAGCGCGCGCACCTCCGTGTGCGGGTTCGCATTGAACGCGCGGATATGCTCTCCCGCTACCCAGCCCGTGCCGACAATGCCCACACCCATTTTTTCCATGGCCGATTCCTCCTCCTCAGTCCGACTACTCCAAGCGGGCGCCATTGTAGCCACCATGTCGCCCACCCGCAACAAGTGGCATGGAAATCGAAAGTTTGCCCCGGAATTGAAAAGTCGGCCATCATGCTGATGCGCGCTTCAGATGCATCATCGGAGCACGACCTGCATATGCTTCAATTCACATTTACCCAGGATAGGGACAGTCAAATTCTATCTACCAATTTCTGACTATGCGATGTAAAGGTGCATCGGACGGTGGAATTGGGCGAGGGTGAATGCTTTGTCGAAGAAGATGCCGATGGGCAACCACTTGACATAGAAGTCTTGGTGCCCGGACTTCTTGAGACCTATGCGCGCCGTGTTACGCACAAATACCGTGTTCGCGGTCTGCAGAAAGCCGTAAGAAGCCTTAAACAGGCCATGTCAGCTTGAGAATGATCGCTCGGTGCCCAAGCCACGGCATTACTGCTTTGCCCCGCTGA
>JACPGD010000217.1 GCA_016182645.1 Candidatus Hydrogenedentota bacterium
CTATGGGCTTGCGCAAAATGTCGGCATGGCCTCCCGGTTTCTGTTGGCCGGGGTGGATGCGTACCTTGGAGCGTTGTGGCCCATCCACGCAGAGTCGGCCGCCAGCTTCGCCAGCGAGTTCCTGCATCACCTGTGCAAGGGAACGGGCCTCGGCGAAGCGGTGCGGCAAGCGCGGTGCACCGCGCGCGCGGAAGAGCAGGGCGGCGAGCTGGCGTGGGCCAGCTACGTGGTGTACGGCGATCCGCTGCTGCGGCTGGGTGACGCGCAGGCCGGGGAGCGAATGTAAGTGAAGCAAGGCTAATGTCGTCTAATCTTGACAGAAGCGAGCAAGAGCTGATTGCGGCCTGCCTCGCCGGGGCACCCGGCGCGTGGGACCAATTCATGATCCAGTACCGCCGGGTCATCCGGGCAACGGCTGGCCGGCTCTGCCAGCGATACCGGGATTCCAGCACCGACACGGACGACTTGGAACACCATGTGTATCAAAAACTTATGGAAGACAACCACCGTCGCATTCGCGCTTGGCAAGGGCGCGCGAAATTCTCGACGTACCTGGTCCAAATCACCCGAAACCTGGTCTTGGATTATTTCGCCCTGAGAAAGAAAGCGCCCGATGTGGAGGCCTATCAGGCCCATCTCGAGCGGGCAAAAGATGGCCCAAAACTTGAAGACGAGGAAATAAACGATGCGCGAAGGGCCGCCCTCAGAAAAGCCCTGGAAAGTCTGCCGGAGAAACAAGCCTTGATTATCCGCCTGCGCCTGGAAGGGAAATCGCTCTGCGAGATCGCGGCCATCACAAACCGCCCCCTGGGCACGGTTTCAGTCGAAAACTCACGCGCTCTAGAGAAGCTCCGGGCCAGAATGAAAGCGGCCCTGGCCGACGCGGAAGGTAGCAAGCAGCCATCATGAATTGCCCAACTCTCGACACTCTGATTCAACTGGCTTTCAGCACCCGATCCGGAAACGGCCTGACCATGGAAGAACGGGCCGTACAGGAACATGTGCAAGCGTGCGGCGCATGCGGGAACGCCTGGGCCGAGTGGAATGGCCTGCTCGCGGAAACCCGCATCCTGCTAGCGGAACGGCGCCCGCGGGAAACCTGCCCGGAAGAGAACCTTTTTGCCGAATATTTGGACGGCGTGCTGTCTTCCGCGGCGCGCAGGCGCTTCGAGCGGCATCTGGCCGCCTGCGGCCGGTGTATCGACCAACTCGTCGAGACATACGGCCTAATCCCCGCACGTGAGACGGCGGCGCCTGCCCGCATCGCCGTCCAATGGCTGAAAGACGGCCTGAAGGTACTTTCCCTGGCGAAAGACATCCTCCGTCCCCTCGAACTCCACCCCGCGCCAGTCCTTGGCGCCACTTCCCCTCCAGCCCCCCACGTAGCCGGGGCTTCCAGCCCCGTTCCCAGTCTTCCTCCAGACTCCAGACTCCAGACTCCGGACTCCAAAACCCTCGCCTGGCAAATGACCCAGGATGGCTACGACATCCAGCTCACCCTCCAGCACGCGAAGGCCCAGCGTACCACGCTCCACTTGGCCGTCCTGCGGGACGCGGCCCCGGTGCACGGACACCGGGTATCGCTGCGTGGCGAGACCACCCTCCGCGAGTCCCGGAAACTAGCGCCCACGGGCACGGTCACCTTTGCCGGACTTGATCCCGCCGAGTATGAAGTCTCCATTGATGTCCCAGAGCGACCGATTGTGGTCTGCCTCGGGGTTGCAGGGAACGATTGAGAAGCGTTTGACTGCCTGGCTTGATGACGATTCTCAAGGATGGGGAAAATGTTCCACGTGGAACACTGTATATTTGTTCAGTATCTTTTTTGCGAAACAGGGGTGGCAGATCTGTTCAATGCGAGCTGTGGAAAGTGGGAAAGGTGGGAGCGAGAGGGGCTTGGGCGTTTTGCGAAACAAGGGGGAATCGCTTGACAGTTAAGAAATTATACGAATTACTTGAAATACCGGACTGGGGTCACGGCGGGGGTGAGGCTGGTGCGGGGGTGCTGGCTTGGGAGGGGGTCTCATCCATCTCCTCCTTGTGAAATTATGGGTAGCGTCCCCGAGTTTCCCCGAGTTTCCCAAACCCGACACGGACAGGCGGCGGGTTTTTGGCCTGCCATGTCGGCCCTGAAATCAAACGTCTCTCGTTACTAGCGCCGGTTGTCCGTGCGGGTTAGCCTGGCCGTTAGGCAACACAGGAGAATCCAGGAGAAGGGATCGTCCGGTTCTGACAGCCACTTCCCCCAGTCGCCCACCGCGGCGGCCGCCGCGCTCGACCAAGGATAGTCTGCCGCCCGCGCCACCATCCCGGCGCGCACAGGGTTGCGCTCCACGTAGCGAACCGCCCGCCAATAGTGCGCTTCGTCCAAAGCACATGAGAAGAACCGGCCCTGCCACAAGATGGATGTGGTTGGTCATCAGACAATACGCCCGTACGGACAACGCGTGCTTTTCGGTATAGTGCAGCAGAAACTTGAGAAATGTATTGCGGTCCTCATCCGAAAAGAAAACATCCTCACGGCGGTTCCCCCGCTGCGTGATGTGATGGGGCACATCGGGTGACGGGGATGGGGCGGGGTGGGGCGGGGTGGTGTGGGGTGGCTGGAGACCTTACGGTCGGGGGCGTGGCGCGGTCGTGAGACCGGGCCACAGCGAAGTCAGTAGACAGACCAAGGGTACTGTTTAACATTTCTTTTGTGCCCGCCATCCAGGACATGCATCTGGGCGTTGGTTAACCCCAAGTTTATCAATAGTTTAGGCCTACTTCGGTGACCTTTCTGTCTCTTGCGCTGTAAGTGCCGCCGCGGATCTGCCGTCTTATGGGGCGTCTGTGACAGGGCATTGATGGCGTGGGGCCGTAAGAGGCAGCATGAGAAAGGAGTACCCCCCGATGAATACACACACTTCCCACCCCGAGCATCCACGAAGTCTTTGGAAGTATCTTGGGACCGTTGTTTCGGCGGTCTTCCTGGCGGGCGTAGTGGCGGCGCTGGCCGGGTGCCCGCGCCCGGGTGACCAGCCGCGCAGCGCGAAAGTAACCATGACGCTGTCCGCGCCGGACGACGCGTTCCTGAAGTCGGCGGCGGACTCGGTGCAGAAGGCGCAGGTGGTGTACCAGGGGGATATCTTGAGCCTGCTGGTCAACATCGACGAGATCCGGCTGGGGCGCCAGACGGAGAGCGGCGTCGTGTTTGAGACGGTGTTCAGCGATCCGTTGCAGGTGGACTTGGTGAATTTCGTCGGGGCGCGGGAAGTGCTCGACACGGCGTCCATTCCGCCCGGAACCTATACTGAAGCGCAACTGGTGCTTTCCTCGCCGCAACTGACGCTGGCGTCCGATCCGGGGACCGTGATCACAGATGTCGCGCTGCTGGATGGCGGCCTGCTGACCGTGAATACAAGTTTTACCGTCAATGAAGATGGCACCGGCATTCTCGCGTTGAATCTGTCCGGCCTGACGCTGGTGCAATTGCAGGACGGCAGCTTCCAGCTTGTTGCCAACCTTCAGGTCGACTTGGTGGACTCGGAAGTCGAGGCGCAGGCAGTCGGGCGGATTACCGGTTTGGATCCGATCGGCGCCGTATTCTTTCTGCACCGTGACAACGCGCTGCTCGAAGTGAACTTTGCGAGCGCGGTCATTTTCCGCGAGAGCGATGACGAACTGCCCACGGGTTCCGCGGCGGACTTGGCGGACGGCATGAAGGTGTTTGTCTTTGGCACGCTGGCCGTGGACGAGTCGCTGACGGCGCAGGTCGTGGTCATTCTGGACGATGAGACCGAAACGGAAGAAAACGAATTCAGTATTGCGTTGCATGCCACCCCCGCGGCGCCTGGGGCCAGCGGCAAGCTCGAGTACGAGGCGCACGAAGGCCGCGTCAAGATCGAGGTGGAAGCTGAACACCTTCCCAATGTCGAGGAAGTCTCGGTGTTCATCGACGGGGCAGAAGTGGCCGTGGTCCCGGTCTTCGAGAATGAAGTGCACCTCAACCTGGACACGCGCGTTGGCGATGATGTGCCTTTTGCCGACCGTAACTCACTCGTAGAGATTAAGGACATGTCTGGCGTGGTCCTATTGACCGGCCAGGGCGACGGTGGCTCGGGCGATGATGATGGTGATGACGAGGGTGATGACAATGGTGATGACAATGGTGATGACAATGGCGATGACAGTGGCGATGACAGTGGCGATGACAGTGGCGATGACGAGGGTGATGACAATGGTGACGACAACGGCGATGACGAAGACGGCGACGATGATGGCGATGACTCGAATGATGACAACGGCGGTTCCGATGATTTCGGTCTGACACTCACGGGCGTGGCCACGGGCAGCAATGCCTTTGGCACCATCCAGGTGAAGGAAGAAGACGGCGGGGTTGAGTTCGAGCTGGAAATCGAAGACCTGGACGGCGTTGAAAGCGTGAATATCTTCATCGATGGCCAGTTCGTGGCAACGGTCGCCATCTCCGGCGGCGAAGGAGAAGTCCAACTGAATTCCGAGAATGGCGATGTCATCCCGGATATCACTCCGGACTCCGTCATCGAGATTGTCGACGCGGCTTCGAACGAGTTGGTGATGTCATCGGACAATTCCGCCGCGGAAGGCGAGGGCGAAGGTGAAGACGAAGACAACGGCGAAGACAGCGGTGAAGACGTCAATGATGACAGTGGTGAGGGTGAGGGAGAAGGCGAAGAAGAAGACAACAGCGAAGACGCCAACGACGACGGCGGCGAGGGAGAAGGCGAAGGTGAAGACAACGGTGAAGACACCAACGATGACGGTGACGAAGGCGAAGGCGAAGACAACGATGAAGACGCCACCGACGACGGCGGCGAGGGTGAAGGCGAAGGCGAAGACAGCGGCGATGACGTCAACGACGACGGCGGCGAGGGTGAGGTCGAAGGTGAAGACAACGGTGAAGGCGCCACCGACGACGGCGGCGAGGGCGAAGGTGAAGGTGAAGACAACGGCGAAGACCCCAACGACGACGGTGGCGAGGGTGAAGGCGAAGGCGAGGACAACGGTGAAGACACCAACGACGATGGCGGCGAAGGCGAGGACAACGGCGAGGACAACGACGAGGACAACGACGAGGACACCAACGACGATGGCGGCGAGGGTGAAGGCGAAGGCGAAGACAGCGGCGATGACGCCACCGACGACGGCGGCGAGGGTGAGGGCGAAGGTGAAGACAACGGCGAAGACCCCAACGAAGACGGTGAAGGCGAAGAAGAAGACAACGGTGAAGACCCCAACGATGACGGTGGCGAGAGAGAGGACGAAGGCGAAGACAACGGTGAAGACACCAACGAGGACGGCGCTGAGGACGAGGGGGAAGTTGAGGACGAAACGGAAGAAGAAGACACGAGCGAAGACGAAACCGAAACTGAGGAGCGCGAGGCGTAATTCTTACGCGCCGCTTGGAGTGGGGTAGAGATCGTCGAGGGAAGGCTCCTGGTCCTTCCCTCGACCGCTTATTGGTATTTCGACCCCTTGTCGCGCAGCTCGACCGCCCGGATCACCCGCAGCGGACAATCCGTCTGAATTAGATCGATGCCCCAATCGAGGGCCTGTTGGTAGTCCTCGATCCGCTCGTGCTCATCCATGGCATCCGAGAAAACCTTCACGCCGAGGTCATGACAGCGCCGGATCAAATCCTGGTCTTTCCCTCCACCGTTCCATCGTGGAAAATCACGTGCTGGCCGTCGTGCGTCAGTTGCACATCGACTTCTACCCACTCGACGCCGTCTTTGATGCAGCGCTCGATCGCGGGCCGCGTATGCTCGAGCGCCACCCTCATGGCGCCGCGGTGCGCCATCACCTGGAAGGACCGTGGCGGCACGACGGGCTCGAAGAAATCAAACGCATCCGAAGAACCCGCTAGAAGCAACAACACGGGAAGAAACATTCCTCACGATAGCCATCGTGCTATAATAAAGTCCGGCGTAGGTGTTACCCAAGTCTGGAGACGGTAGGCTGACTCCAGCGGTCTGTCCAAGCCGAAACGGCGTGCCCTGGAATCAGCGGCGGAAGTTCCGGTGTTAGCTCGCATGGTGGACAATTGTGCCCGATCTTCGAGAGTGCCATGGCCATGAAAGACAAGATATTCAATGACCGGGCGCGCAAGGTGTTCCGGAAGAATATTCCTCTCTCGGAAGTGTTGGCAGGCGCGATCTTGGTGGCCCTTCTGTTGCTGGCAGGCGGCTGGTTCAGCGCGCAACACGACAATTTCAATCCC
>JACPGD010000054.1 GCA_016182645.1 Candidatus Hydrogenedentota bacterium
AGCAGGAACAGAAAGATACCCAGCAACTCCGCGCCCATGGAAAGCTTGATGAGCGACAACCGGTAAATGGATTCAATCCATATTGTTAGCGCCTGGAGGAATGCAAAGAAAAGAATAGCCAGTCCCAGCGTCTCTCGTGTTCGCGCGGCCCCCTGATCCGCCATGCACTACCTCCTTCGCTCAAGCAAGCTGTGTCATCCACTTGGTTCCATCCCGGCTCAGGCGCTCTCCATTTTCGCTGCTTTGCGTGGTCGTGCCACCGCTTTGAGCACGTTCTCATAGTCATCGGCCAGCCGGTCCCACGAGTACCCCTCCTGGCAGCGCGCGACTGCCATTCGCCGCAATTCCGCCACGCGCTCCGGGTGCTGTTCCAAGTAGTTGATCTTCCCCATCAAGTCTTCTTCGGACAGTTTGTACGTCAGCCCCGCATCCTGCACCACATAGGCGTTGTCCGGCGTCCCCAGCGTCAGCACACACGTCCCGTATCCCAGCGCCTTGAGCAGGCCCAGGCTGGTGCCGCCCGGCTGGTTCCCGTGGACCACGGCGTAAGCGCCATGGTGCAGTTCCTTCACGTGGTCCGGGTTGTAGATCGCCCCGGGGAAGATAATCCGTGGGTCCTTGGTCTCGCGCAAACTCGCCGCATAATCGCTGTCACTCGCTTCCCCCCCGCCCATAAACAGCTTCCGCTGCGTCCGCGACTTCTCGAACGCGCGAATAATCAAATCGCAGCTATTGTCCGGCACATGCCGGCTCAGGAACAGGTAATAGCTGTCCTTCTCCAGTCCATACTGCTGCAAAAGTTCCGGGTGCTGGGGTTCCGGATCGATGTTTGCCCCGTTCGGGATATGGATCGGATCACAATCAAAGTCTTCGGCGTAGTAATCACAGACTGACTTGGCGTCAATTATCAGCTTGTCGCACAACTTCGCCGCGACAAAGGCCGATACATAAATGAAGCGCTTGGCGAACCAGCCCCACTTGGGCCGCCGCCAATCGAAGCCGTTCGGATTCAACACCACAGCATTCCCGAACAACTTCGGGATAATGCACAATGTCGAGATCGCCGGATTAAACGCCAGGATTACATCAGGCCGCTGTGTGACCACGTGACAGCACGCAAAAAGCGAATGCGTGTAGGTGTCGGTAATCGTATAGCGGAGACTCGGCAGAATGATTCTGCGGATACCGCGGTATTCCGCCAGCGTGTCGTCTTCACCCTTGCGGCAATAACACGTCACATCGTGGCCGCGCGATGCCAACCGCGAGCCGATTTCCTCCGCGCACGTTTCCAGGCCACCGTACTTGGCCGGCACCCCGCGTATTCCCAGAATCGCTATTTTCATCGGCTCCGCGTCCAGCCCACGCCTTCAGCCCCGCCAACGGTGGGCCTCCCCATGCACACACATAATCCAGGCGGACATACTAGCAGTGCCCGCGGCTGGAAACAAAGCCATCAGGAATTTTCCTAGCGGTCAATGCGGGGCCGCCTGATGGCAGAGACGGCAGGGCCGAAGCATACTGCGAAGAGAGGGGTGTCGTACACGAACAGACAAGCGACGCCGCACGATGTTCTCATAACGGTCTCAAAGCAACACCATACGTGAAACTCCCACTTCAACCGCTATGCGAAAGAGGAGGATTGAACCGTGAAACCCCTGTCCATCCTAGTGATCGGCGCCATCTCCATGGCCTGCTTGAGCTTCGAAGCGCCCGCGGAACAGCCCGGCGCCCTGTCCGCCGAGGAAGGAGCACAACTGCGGCAAATGATTGAGGAGCAACGCAACGCGCTCGACCGGATCTCGAAACAGCTTGAGCAACTGCAACAGCGGCCCACAGCCCCTGCACAACCCGCCTTGGAGAACACTCAGGACCAGCCAGAAGCCGCGGCGCAGCAGCCGCAGCAGGCGGGGCCGCAGACCTTGGGGCGGCAGCAAGTGGCGCGTCTCCAGGCCTTGTCCGCCATCCTGGACCAGTATCTGAACCCCGCGGAAGGTCAGCCGGAAGTGCCGAATCGCAAGCAGCTCGAACGATATCAGAATAATCTGAAGAGCTTCCTGGCGCAGGCGGGACAATCCGCCGCGGGCGGCCAGGCTCCGGGCAGTGCAGCGGGATCGCCGCAACAGCCGGCCCAATCCGCCCAAGTCTCGGAACAGCGTTCGCGGCTCCAACACTTGATTGAAGAGTTCCAGAAGCAACAGCAAGCGGCCGGTCAGGCCAAAGCAGCACAGCAGCAGGAACAGCCTGCACAGGCTGCCCCGCAGCTTCCGGCCGAACCGGCACAGGCCAAGCTGGACGCGCGCCAGCAGGCGCTTCAACAGTTTCTGGATCAGGTAAAGCAACAGCAGACACAACAGCCGGAGACACAGGGCGCTCCCCAGAATCCTCAGGCCCAAGGCGCACCGGCCGCGCCGGAGGAACCGCGGAAGCGGGGTGAACTCAATATTGGCGACCAGATCCGCGAACAACTCCAGAAAGAGCAGGCCGCCAAGGGAGAAGGAGCGCCCGCGCAGCCCCCGGCGGGGCCGGCGCAATAGGGTCGCTGTCAACACCCAGCCAGATAGGCTGTTAGAATAGAAGCGGGCGAAAGGAGGCCCCGACACTCTCGCCGGGGTCTCCTTGGCCGCCTCCATTCAAGCACAAGGAGCAACCCTATGCGTCATCTGAAGCCAGTCTGTATTGCCAAAGCCATGTCCACGCCGGTGGAGAAACAGGATGTGGCCGGCCTCATCTTCCTCCAAATCTGGCTCACCTTCGTGACCCTCATTCTGACCAAAGGTCTCTCCGACTGACCCGAGCGATTGAATTGCGGGTTTGCAGACTCCGCGCGGGAGGGCGAGCGTACCCGCGAGCCGGTTGCGACGCCACTACGACCCGGTTTCTCGTGCCCTCTAACCGGCTCGCGGGTACGCTCGCCATCCCGAAATCGACTTTCCGCGACTAGGAGGCACGCCAGCCCAGCCCTTGTTCCAGGCTGGTCGCCTTCGCAATCAATTCGGCGGTCAGGTGCTCGTGAACCGGATCAAAAGGCAGGATCGGTTCACGGACGCGGGCTGTGGCATACACGCCCTGGCTGTGCAGCAGGCGCTTGAAAAAGTGAATCGACATGTCCAGGTGTTGGTTGCTGAAGGCGAGCACGGGAAGCACCTCGGCGTGCAGCGCTTGAGCGCCCGCGCGGTCGCCCGCATGGTACCGGCGAAATATCTCGACGTAGGTGTAGTGCAGGCCCGTCGGCATGAAGGCGTGCACACCGCGATCCAGCGCCTCCACCATCTGCATGACTGCCCAGCCTCCCGACACGTGCAACCGCCCCTGCGTCGCATCCAGCACCTGGGAATACTTCACGCCCGCGGGGACCACCTCCACTTTCAGGCATCGAAAACACGGCACTTCCTCGAAGAGGCGCGTGACCAGCGCGACTGGCACGCCGAAACTGTCCGGCGCCCAATCCTGGAGCATGAGGAAAGGGGGTTGCAGCGCGGCGAGTTCGCGCACCGCGGCCACGTATTCGGTTTCATTCTGGTAGGGAATGCTGGCGAGCACGCCCTCGCAACCCAATTCCAGACACTGGGACGCCAAGCGCCGCCGCGCCGCGGGATCCTCCGCCGAGGCGCCGCCGATGACCACCGCCTGGCCGCGTGCCGCCTCGACCGTGGTCTTCACCAGCAGGGTGCGTTCCACAGCGGTCAGCTTGGCCACTTCGCTCGCCATGGCGGGAACCAGAAAACCCGCCACCCCGGCATGCAGCGCGTACTCGATGTGCTTCGTCAGTCCTTCCGCGTCGATGCCGCCGTCCTCAGTAAAGGGCGTGTTGAGCACCGTGATAATTCCCCGGAGCGGCAGCAAGGTTTTCATCGATCAAGACCTCTTGTCAGACGCATGGAGTGACCATTCAGTAATAGGGGTGTGCATGGAGGGACCCTGGGAAGGCATGCTAGCATATCCGTGGTGATTGAGACGGTCTTGAAATCAGGGAACAAGCATGCAGCCTTCGGAACATGTCACCTATCTTGATGGCCTGACCTCCGGCTATCAGCGCGCACAAGTGGTATTCACGGCACTGCGCGCGGGGGTCTTCGAACATCTGAAGCACCCCATCCCTGCGGAGGCGCTCGCCCATGCCCTCGGCTGGAGCCCGCGCGGCACGCGCATGCTCCTGGATGCCCTGCTGGCCGTCGGAGTAGTGTCCAAGCATAATGGACAGTACCGGAACGGCCCCGTGGCCGAACAATGCCTCATCGCGGGCGCTCCCGAGGACCAGCGCCACATCTTGCTGCACAAGGCGAATGGCTATGAGCGGTGGGCGCGGCTCGAGGAAGCCGTCCGCACGGGGACCGCGCCGCCGCGCGCCCAGCCGCAGCGCAGCCCGGAAGAACTCCGCGCGTTCATCTGCGGGATGGCCGATATTGCCCGCATCAGCGCGCAGCAGTTGCTGGCGGCCGTGGACCTCTCGGGGCATCGCTTCTTGCTGGACTTGGGCACGGGCCCTGGTACCTATGCTGTGACACTTTTGCAGCGATACCCGCGGATGCGTGCACTGCTGTTTGATCTTCCAGAAGTCTTGCCGATCACCCGGGAACAAGTGCACAAGGCAGACCTCGCGCCGCGTGTCGAGTTCGTAGCGGGTGACATGACCCGCGACGAGTTTCCGCCGGGATATGACCTCGTGCTGTTGTCGAACATCATTCACAGCTTTGGCCCGGTCGTGAACCGGGATCTGGTACGGCGTTGTTTTACTGGCATGGCCAGCGGCGGCCGCCTGATCATCAAGGATTTTCTGGTCGATCCACAACGCTCCGGCCCACCCTTCAGTCTGATGTTTGCCTTACAGATGCTGTTGAATACCGACGGTGGCGACGTTTACTCCACTGCCGATGTGGAAGCCTGGACCAACGCGGCCGGGTTTGTGGAGGGTGAATTCCGGGATCTGACGGAACAGACCCGCCTGTGGATCGTGCGTAAACCATGAGTGCGGCGCCCACCCGGGCTGTTTTCCCCGCCATATCGCCCGCGGTGCTCGTCCCGGTTGTCCTTGTCGATCAAACCGTCCATCAAGGGAGCCCAAATCCTATGACAAATCACTTCGCGCGCAGCGTCTGTATCCTTGCTGTCGCGGCCTATGGCCTCCTGGCCGATGCAGCTATTACCCAACAAGCAGCGTGCGCCGCAATCGCCGGGCAGATGCCCGACTTCGCCGTCGAGTTGGTCGAGTCTGTTGACGTCAAGGGCTTTCCCGCTCTGAAGATCTCTGGCCACTCCGCACAGCAGCCCGTCGAGATCATTCTTGATGCGAACAATGCGCGCCTCTACCGTCTCGCGAAGGGGCCGCGGACGGTGTACGAGTGGCCGGGCATTTATGTCGTGGGGCATCGCGGCACCGTGACGTTCGCGCCCGAAAACACCCTGGCCGCCTACCGCAAAGCGATTGAACTGGGCGCACACGCGATCGAAATGGACATTCGCCAGACGAAAGACAAGCACTACGTTATCATGCACGATGCCACCCTCGACCGCACCACCGGCGCCAGTGGACTCGTCGCCCAGAAGACGCTGCAGGAACTTGAGGCGCTCGATGCGGGAAAATGGTTCGGCGAGCGTTTCGCCGGGGAGCGCATTCCCACGTTGGAACAGGTCTTGGACGCATTATCGGGGAAGGCCGCACCAGATCTGGACTTCAAGGCCGGAGAAGTCGAACCCTTCATTGATCTCTTGCGGGCCCGCAATCTGGTGGCCACCGCCACCTTCTATTCAGGGAACCCGAAGGTCTTGCAGGAGGTGCGGACACTCGCGCCGGAGTTGCGGATCCGCCCCACGGTTCGTCCCACGGAAAGTGGGCGGCAGGCCATCGAGGAACTGGATCCGCCCATCCTCAACATTGAAGGACGCGATTTCTCTGAAGCGCTGGTGCTGGAGGCACACCTGAAATTTCGCCTGGCGTTTGTCAACATGATGGGAGGCAACGACACCGCCGAGGGCATGCAGCGCGCCGTTGACGCTGGCGCCGACTTCATTCAGACCGACCACCTCGACATTCTGGTGGGGCTGCTGAAGGACCGCGGCCTCTACGCCAAGAATCTGCCCGGCCGTCCAACGGCATTCGAGGGCCTGAAACCGTTGCGTTGATTGAAATTCCTGCGATAGTTAAAATTACCGCCGGCCAGGGCGTGGCGGGATGGGAGCAACAACATGCGCAGGACGGGTTTCATTTTTCGGCAAGAGTGTCTGCTCCATGACACCGGCCCCGGACACCCCGAACGCGCCTCCCGCTTGCCCGCCATTCTGGAAGCTTTCCACATGGCCGGCCTGAATCCTCCGCGGCTGACCATTGCACCTGCCAGCAAAAAGGAACTCGCGCGTATCCACACGCGGGACTATATCAACGAGATCGAGCGCACGTGCCGCGAGGGACTGCACTACCCGGACCCCGACATGGTCATGGTGCGGGAATCGTGGGTGGCCGCCCTGCTGGCCGCGGGCGGCGCTATTGGCGCCTGCCAGGCCGTGCTGGCCGGCGAGTATGACAGTGTATTCGCCGCCGTGCGCCCGCCGGGGCATCACGCGGAACCCGACCGCGCGATGGGGTTTTGCCTGTTCAATAATGTTGCCATCGCGGCGGCGTGGCTGCGCGCGGAAGCCGGGGTCCGCCGGGTCGCGATTGTAGACTGGGACGTGCACCACGGCAACGGCACCGAACGTGCCTTCTACCGCGATGATACGGTGTACTACGCGAGTTTGCACCAGCACCCGCTGTACCCGGGCACCGGACATCCCAGCGAGCGTGGAAAGAACAACACCAATCTCAACATCCAGTTGCCGCCGGGCTCCGGACCGGAAGCCTGGTTGGGGGGGCTTCAAGACCGGGTCATGCCGGAGATTGAGCAGTTCGATCCGGAGTTCCTCCTGATCTCCTGCGGCTTTGATGCGCACCGCCTGGATCCGCTCGCATCACAACGTCTCGAATCGGAATCTTTCGCCGAAATGACGCGTCTGGTGAAGCCGCTGGCCGGCGGCAAGATTGTCTCATTGCTCGAAGGCGGCTACGACCTGACCGCCCTCGGCGAATCCGCCGTGGCCCATTTCCGCGCCCTTCAGGAAAGCTGACCATGCCGCGCTCGCAGTAGTGCCGCGCTCGGCGAGCGCGGCACTTGCCGGAGCACGGACCAGAATCATCACGCCCGCCCCAAGCCGCGCGCTCGTTGCGCTCCAATTGGCCGACCCGATAAGATGAATTTCCAAGAAGTCATGTTGTGAAAGGCGTACCAAGTCATGACCCAGCCGGAATCGCTGGAGAGCGGCAGGGAGTTCAATGAACCGCCAGAGAGTCTGCTGCGCTTGCGCACCCTGACTTTCCTGGCCTTGACCTCGGCCTTCCTCGTGGAACTCCTTGCCCGCTCCTTGAGCAAGAATGGCGACATTCCCACGGCCATTCGTGATTCCCTCAGCCTCATCGCGCTCCTGTGCTTGTGTTTCACCGTCAGCTACCTGATCTTTCATTTGCCCAACCAGCCCAAGCTCAAGGTCGGCATTCTATTGTCGTCCACCTTCATGCTCCTCTCCGAGACCTTGAACATCACGGAGGATTTCTCCTACTTCGCCGGCGTCCCCTTTTTCGGCTCCGGCATGCCAGGGCACGATCCCACCCAGGACCTCCTCTTGGTAGCCGGCATCTTGTTGATGCTGGTCGTGGTGACCATTGCGCTCATCGAAGCCGTCGCCGCGGAGCAGGGGCTGGCGCGGGAGCGCCGCGTCCTCGCGGCGGAGATCCAGGAGCGAAAACGGGCCGAGGCCGCCCTCGAGGTGTCGCAAGAGGAACTCCGGGAGCTTTCGTCCCACTTGGAAGCGGTGCGCGAAGAGGAGCGCAAGCGGATCGCGCGCGAGATCCACGACGAGTTGGGGCAGACGCTCACCATCCTCAAGTTGGATATCGCGGCCCTCGAGGCGGAGGTCCGCGGGACGGACAACCCCGAAGCGGCCTCTCTGGTTGCCTCCATGAACTCAGCCCTGGATCAGACGATGCATTCCGTGCGGAAGATCATTACTGAACTGCGCCCGGGGATTCTGGATGACCTCGGGCTGATCGCCGCCATGGAATGGCAGGGGCGCGATTTCCACCGCCGGACCTCGATCCCCTGCACGATTCAGGCTTCCTCGAATCTGGCCATGTCTTCCGAGCAGGCCACCGCCCTCTTCCGCATTTTCCAGGAGGCGTTGACCAATGTCGCGCGACATTCGGGGGCCACTGTCGTCGAGGTGGCCCTGAACAATGCGAACAACCAGGTCGTGCTCTCCATCCGGGACAATGGCCACGGCATGCCCGAGGAGGGATCGGCCAAGAAGGACTCCTTCGGCTTGATTGGCATCCGCGAGCGCGTACGCCAGTTTGGCGGCAAACTGGAAATCATCTCCGCTCCCGGCACGGGCACTACCGTGAGCGTCACGCTTCCCCTGTGAATCAACCCGCGAAATGCTTCCCGGCCTGCGTCTCCACGGACTGAACGACGGCGCGGAAATCCTGGGAGGGCAGGCGGTTCTGCAGCCGCTTCAGATAATCGAGCCAGGAAAAGGACAGCACCTCAACTTCGCTGAGGGCCCGCGCGGTGGCCGTCCAGCGGCGCTCGGGAGCAAAGGCGGGTTGCACCCCGAGCACATCGGGTGCGGTGAAGCCGGACATGGCATGGTTCCCGGCCGTCAGCGCGAGCTTTCCGCGCAACAACAGGAAGCCCGTGTTGCCACACAGCGAGTCCTGCTCGAAGAGGATCTCGCCCGCCTTCAGGCATTTGGACTGCCCCACCCACAGGAGCAGGATCCCTGCCTTGACACGAAGCGCATCGGGCAGGGAATCAAAGAGAGACAAATCCCAGAGCCCGCCGCGATCGACGCGCTGCCAGACGAGACGTTCGAGACCTTCCAGCAATAGTTGCTGTTCTCCCTCCGTGAAGATCTCGCGCGATTCTTCATACAGGTCGCGCCACGGAAACACCAGCAAGCGGGCGCGGTCAACCGTGGCAATGGTCGCGGTTCGTGCCGCGTGAGGATTGAATTGGTGCATTTCGCCGAACAGCGCCGGCGCCCTGACCTGGACCGGGGGCTTTCCCTCCCGGGCCACCTGCACGCTGCCGTCAAGGAGAATATAGCCCGAAGCACCCCCAATTTCCCCTTCGCGGATGATCACGTCGTCCGGCCCACATTCCATCGCTTCAGACAGACGTGCCAGCAGCCGCGCAAGTCCATGGTGCATGTGGGCCGGCAGCCCCTTCACGAAGGGCAGGCTGGCAATTGCCTCCACGTCAGCAGTATCGTTTGTCATGGTTTCCGCCCCCGGGGTGTTCTCCTCCAGCTTACACCCGATGAGGCTGTAATGAAAAGAAGTCCCTTGGTCCGTCGGAGTCCATCTAGTCCATTTCAACGTTTCAGGGTGATCTCATGAAGCAGTTAGCCGTTGTTCTCGTCCTGTCGCTGCAAGCCGTGTCCATTTTCGCCGAGCCATTGGACATTGGTTCACGGAGAGAGTTATTCGTGGACCGCTTCCTCATCGATTCGCTGGAAAGCATCCAGTTCCGGCTCCATGAACCGGTCGGGCAAAATACCGCCATTTCATTCGATAATTCCTGGGAAGGCCGCTACTGTGCCTATGTCACGGTCTTTCGTGACGGAGACCGCATTCGCCTGTATTACCGCGGCTTGCCGGAAGCCGGCAAGGATGGCTCGGCGGTTGAAGTCACGTGCTACGCGGAAAGCAGCGATGGCATCACCTTCACCAAGCCGAACTTGGGCCTTTATGAAGTGATGGGGACCCGCGATAACAATGTCGTACTCGCGGCGATGCCCCCTTTCTCCCACAATTTCGCGCCGTTCCTCGACACACGCCCCGGGACGCCCGAGGACCAGCGCTATAAAGCCATCGCGGGCACCTCGGAGACGGGACTCATTCCCTTTGCATCGGCCGATGGGTTGCACTGGCAAAAGACACAGGACACGCCGGTCCTTGCCGAAGGCGCGTTCGATTCCCACAATGTTGCCTTCTGGTCCGAGCACGAACAACTGTATCTCTGCTACTTCCGCACGTGGACGGAGACGTCCTTCGGGGGCTTCCGCACCGTGAGCCGCGGCACGTCTCCGGATTTCGTGCATTGGACGGCGCCGGTGAAAATGGAATTCGGCGATACACCCATGGAGCACCTCTACACCAATGAGACCGCGCCCTATTTCCGGGCGCCGCACCTGTACGTAGCGATTGCGGCGCGCTTCATGCCGGATCGCACGGTCATCAGCGAAGAGGAAGCGCGCGCGCTCGGCGTCGAAAGCAACTATTGGAAAGACATTTCCGACAACGTGTTGATGACCAGCCGCGGCGGCAACCACTATGACCGCACGTTCATGGAAGGCTTCATCCGTCCCGGCATCGGCCTCGAGCACTGGACCTCGCGCACGAACTACCCCGCCTATGGTTTGGTCGGGACAGGCGAGCAGGAAATGTCGTTGTATGTGCAACACGCCTATGGGCAGCCAACGGCCCACCTCGTGCGCTATGCGCTACGGCCCGATGGCTTCATTTCCCTGAACGCGCCTTACAGCGGTGGCACCATGATCACGAAGCCATTGATCTTCACCGGAAGCGGACTTTACCTCAACTTCAGCACCTCCGCCGCGGGTTTCATCAAAGTGGAAATCCAGGACGAAACGGGCGCCCCCATCCCCGGTTTCAATGAGACGGACGCGGCGGAGATGATCGGTAACGAACTGGAGCGGCAAGTGCGCTGGAAGAACGGCACGGATCTAAGTTCCCTCGCGGGTAAGCCAGTTCGGCTCCATTTCATCATGAAAGACGCGGATTGTTACGCACTCCAGTTCAAGTAGTTTCTGTTGCGGAAAGGCCCAGACCACCGTCATTCCGAACGAATGTGAGGAATCTCGAAATGCGATTGCCCAAGTATCAGGCCGGTGTGACATGAGATTCCTCACATTCGTTCGGAATGACGGTGAGGTCGAGGTCGCGTTTAACTCCATTCCGCAACAGAAGCTAAGTAGCTGATTCTCGCATCCACTTTGTCCATCCGGTCCACCGCAAATGCCGGTCGCACCGGCCTAAGTGCGTCGTTTCATAAATTTGGTAACGTATACGGCCAAGTTGCATCGTGTAGGAGGTCGCCTGCGCCCCTTTAGGGCGCTTCGTGGTTGGCGTGTCGTTTTCCGGGGGTTCCGCTACGCTCCACCCCCGGCTACTTGCGGACGCCCCTTCGGGGCCAAGTGGGATGCTACACAAATTCACGTTACCGTATTTATGAAAACAACCACTAAGGAGACATGAATCGCGTGGAAAGCACGGCCCCATGATCGCGACCCACCTGAACTCGCACCTTCCGACCAGGCCGATCCGGCCAATCCGTCTGATGCACTCATTTCGACACCCGGCCCCACGGCCCTTTGCAAAGCTCTCCACCTTCACTCTATACTTTGACTCGCTGGAAGGCGTTTCCGGCCCTATCTTTTGTTATTTCAAGGCGTTATCGCAACGAGGCCGGCAGGTCTTGTATCATGACTCGGCCCGCGCCTGCATGGCCAAGCTGGTAGATACATGTCATATTCCAAACGTTTGATCCTCGTGCTTGGCATCGTCGTGGGGCTAGTGCTCCTGGACCAACTGTCCAAATGGATTGCCATTCGCGTGCTGATGGACAAGGGTGAGATCGATTACCTCGGCGGCCTGTTCCGGTGGCGCTTTGCGACCAACAAGGGCGCGTTCTTGAGCCTGGGCAGCACCCTGAACGAATCGCAGCGTTTCTGGCTGCTCACCGCGTTCAACGGCGTGATCCTCGTCGTAGTGGCCCTCTTCCTGCTGCTCAAGGATCGCATGCAGTCCTTTGTCGCCGTCGCGTTGGCCCTCATTCTGGCCGGCGGCATTGGCAACCTCATCGACCGGCTGTTCCGGGACGGGCACGTGATCGATTTCATGAACATCGGCATCAAGAACCTGCGTACCGGCATCTTCAACGTGGCCGACCTCGCGATTGTGGGCGGGCTGGCGTTGCTGGTCGTCATGGAATTTCGCAACGGCAAGCGCCAGGAATCGGTCCAGGCCCATGAGTAGTGCCCGGACCGCACAGCCGGAAGCCGCGGGGGCCTCCTCCATTCGGGCGGCCACGCAATGGCTGCAACGCCGTATTGTCCTCCGCCGGCGCATGACCAAACTGGCGTTGCTCCTGCTGATACTGGCGGGCGTGTGGGCGGGCGTCAGTGGGGTCTTGGGCGTGCTCGTGCTCATCGTCGGCGCGTTCGCGCTGACCGTCGTGCTCTATCCCTTCCTCGTGGGCGACCTGGAAGTGACCCCCCTCTCGGATCATCTCCGCGCGCAGTGGCCGGACGAACTCTTTGTCCGGCTGAGCCAAGGGGTGACGCACTATCAACTCGCCGGCCCCGAGAATGGCCCGCGCGTCGTGCTGGTGGTCGGCTTCGCCTCGCCTTACTTCATCTGGGACCACCAATTCCAGGCACTGGCGTCCGCGGGCTTTCGCGTGCTGCGCTATGACAATTTTGGCCGGGGCCTTTCCGATCGCCCCAACGTCGTCTACAACGATGATTTGTTCGACACGCAACTGCTCGAGTTGCTGGACGCATTGCACTGGAACGGGCCGGTCGACTTAGTGGGTTTGAGCATGGGCGGCGCCACCGTGGCCCGCTTCGTGGATCGCCACCCGGAACGCGCGCGGCGTTACGTCATGATCGCCCCCGCGGGCCTCCCGCAACGGCTGCGGCCGCGCCAGCATTTGCTGCGCATTCCGGGCGTCGGCGAGTGGCTCATGAAGATCTTCGGCGATGAAAACATCTTGCAGGCCCTGCCGGCCGAAGTGGGCAACGATGCCGAGAAAGTGCGCCGGGCCATCGACGAATACGTGAACCAGATGCAGTACCAGGGCTATAAGCGCGCCTTGTTGTCTACGTGGCGGCACAACCCGCTCGCCGTGCTCCTGCCCGTCTTCGAGCGGCTCGGTTCCCAGCCACGACTCGGGCTGTTGCTGTGGGGCACAAAAGACACCATTGTCCCCTTTGAACAACACGTGCGCCTGCAGGCTGCCATCCCCGCCATTCGTTTTCACGCCATCGAAGGCGGCACCCATCCCGTCAACTACCACATGCCCGAAGCGGTCAATCCCATCCTCATCGACTTCCTCAGCCGCTGAGCCCGCGCTTCCGTGGTTCTTTTTGCCCTGCTTCCCTTCGTCGGGCTGGTTCTTGCTTACTTCATGCTTTTGACGCTTTTGGGGCCGAATGCTATAATTTTTATTCGGTAATCGCCACCCGCGGCCGGGGCTTCCAGCCCCGTTCTTAGAGTCTGAGGCAGTTACCCCAAGTTTTTTCTCTGTCCCAAGAGCGGGGCTGGAAGCCCCGGCTACCTATGGCGGTCCTCAGTGTCATCCCAGCAAGCCCAGACTAAACCCAAAGCGTTTATCCGCACGTATGGCTGTCAGATGAATGAGCATGACAGCTTTCGCATGATGGATGTACTGCGCGACAGCGGCTACGAGATGACCGAGGACCCCCAGCAAGCGGGCCTGATCCTCGTCAACACCTGCTCCGTCCGCCAGAATCCCGAAAACAAGGTTTATAGCTTTCTGGGAACATTGCGCGAACAAAAGCGCCAACATCCCGATCTGATTGTCGGCGTCGCCGGCTGCGTCGCCCAGCAGGAAGGGGAAACGATTCTCCAGCGCGAAAAGCTCGTCGACCTCGTCTTCGGTCCGGACAACTACTTCCGGCTGCCGGAAATGCTCGACGCCGTAAAGGCGGGCGAGCGCGTCTGCGAGACGCAATGGCTCCCGCGCCAGCACAAGATTCAGAATTTCATCCCGGAAGAGTGGGTCGAGCGCGGCCACGTCGACGGCGTGAAGGCGTACATCGCCATCACGAAAGGGTGCAACAACATGTGCACCTTCTGCATCGTCCCCCATACCCGCGGCCGCGAGGTCTCGCGCGAGGGTGGCAACATTCTTCGCGAAGCCCGCAGCCTCGTGCGCAATGGCGCCAAGGAAATCTGGCTGCTCGGACAGAACGTCAATTCTTATCGCGCCGGAAACGACTATCGTTTCTACGATTTGCTCGACGACCTGTCCCAACTCGAGGGCCTCGAGCGCATCCGTTTCACCTCGCCCCATCCGAAGGACTGGAACAATGAACTCTCGGATCTGATGGCGTCGCGCCGCCGCATCTGTAAGCAACTCCACCTCCCGTTCCAGGCCGGTTCGGACCGCGTGCTGCACCTGATGCGCCGCAATCACACGCTCGACGAGTACCTCGCGAAGATCAAGTACCTCCAGCGCGCCGCGCCCACCGTCGAGATTTCGACGGACTTGATTGTCGGCTTCCCCACCGAAACCGACGCCGATTTCGAGCGCACGCTCCATTGCCTGGAAGAGGTCCGCTTCAGCCAGGTATTCCCCTTCAAATACTCACCGCGGCCTGACACTGTGGCCGCGGAACTGGAAGACGATGTCCCCCGCGAACTCAAGGAAGAACGTCTCGCGCGTGTCATCGCGCTCCAAAGCCGGATCAACGCCGAGAAGATGGAAGCCTACCGCGGCAGCCTCCAAGACGTGCTCATCGACGGCGCGCACCACAAACTGCGCGGCGTCATGAACGGCCGCACCGGCGGCTACCGGCCCATCAGCCTGCGTGACGATTCCCTCGAACTCGGCGACATCGTCACCGCCCGGGTCACCGGCCACCAGGGCCACTGGCTCCACGGCGAACTCGTCCGTGAAACCGCGACCGTCTAGGGTTTGCCTGTCCCGCGCGGCTATGCAATGATACCTCCGCTCCGTCCAACCGGTCCGGCCTGTCCGACTGATCCGATCAGTCCGATCCGTCCGATCCCAGAAAGGAAACACCGTGCGCGTCACTGTCCTGAAAGGTCCTGAAATTGCCTACGCCGAAGCCGAAACGTGTCTCGTCATCCCCGTCTACGAGCGCGACTTCCCGCTCATGAGCAATGCGCTCGTCAATGAAGACGAACTCATCCTCCAGGCGCTCTTCGACAAAGAAGTCTTTCTCGGCAAGACCGGCGAGGCCTATTGCCTGCCGCGTCCCACCGGCCCCTATAAAGCTGTCCTGATTGTCGGCCTCGGCAAGAAAGAAGCATGCAGCGCCGAAGCCCTGCGCCGTGCCGCCGGCGTGGCCGCCGAGCTGTTTCGCAAGCACCGCGTCACGCACGTCTACCTGGACGCCTCCCACCATCCGGAATGGCCCGTGACCGCCTTCCTCGAAGGCATCGTGCTCGGTCAATACGACTTCGATGTCTACAAGAAGCCCGAGCCGGACAGCCCCGCGCCCATAAAGGTCCAGGACCTCACCATTCTCGTTTCAAACACCGCCGATGGCGCCGCCCTGCAACAGGAAGCGCAACTGGCCGTCCTTATTTGTCTCAGCGCGAACGGCGCACGGCATCTGGCCAATACCGCCCCCAACGAAATGAACCCCTCCGCGCTCGCCGCCTTCGCCCAGGGCATCGCCGACGAGTCCGGCTGCGAATGCACCATCCTCGACGAGATGCAGATGGCCTCGCTCGGCATGAACGCGCTCCTCGGCGTGGCCCGCGGCAGTGCACAGCCGCCCAAGTTCATCGTCCTCCGCTACCACTACCGCGACGATGCCAGGACCATCGCCATCGTCGGCAAAGGCATCACCTTCGACAGCGGCGGCATCAGCATCAAGCCCGCTGAGAATATGCACGAAATGAAATACGACATGTGCGGCGCCGCGGCCGTCTTATGCACCATGCTGAGCATCGTCGAGTTCAAACCGAAGCTAAACGTCGTCTGCGTCGTGCCTTCGTCCGAAAACATGACCGGCGATGCAGCGCAACGGCCCGGCGATATCGTCAAAGCCTACAACGGCACCACCATCGAGATTCTAAACACCGACGCCGAGGGCCGTCTTGTCCTCGCGGACGCCCTCGCTTACACCGTGGACAAATACAAACCCGACGCGATCGTCGATTTGGCCACCCTCACCGGTTCGGTCGTTGTCGCCCTCGGCCACTACGCCGCGGGCGTCCTCGGCAACAACGAAGCACTCATCACCTCCCTCTGCGAAACAGGAGAGAAGACCGGCGAGCGCCTCTGGCATCTGCCGCTGTGGGAAGAATACGAGCGCCTGATCGACGGCACCCACGCCGACGTCGCCAACATCGGCCCGCGCGGCGAGGCCGGCGTCATCACTGGTGCCGCCTTCCTCAAACGCTTCGTCGGCGATACCCCCTGGGCGCACCTCGATATCGCAGGCACCGCTTGGGGCGCCAAGAACGTCCCCTACCTCAGCGACAAACACGCCTCCGGCTTCGGCGTCCGCCTCCTCGTCCACTGGCTCCTCTCCCAGCAAGAGCCGTCATGACCTCCCCCACCCACCACTCGCCACCCGCCACTCGCCACCCAACGCTCGGCCATCCTGCACCTTCTGCGTCACCGAAAACACCCTCGACACCATGACGCAGGCTGACGCCGAGGCCGCCCTCGGCACGATCCACGCCTGCGGCATCCGCAACGTCGTCTTCGGCGGCGGCGAACCTTTCGCCTGGCCCGGCAACCTCCTCGCCCTCGCGCAACATGCCAAGGCCCGAGGCTTCACCGTCCAGGCCGGCACCAACGGCATCAACCTGCCCGAGGACTACGCCGCGCTCGATTGCATCGACCGCTATGTCCTCCCGCTCGACGCCGCCCACGCCCCGCTCCACAACGCCCTCCGCCGCTACCGCAACCGCCACCACCAGCTCATCACCGAACGCCTCGCTGTCCTCAAACACGCCGGCAAATCCGTCACCATCTCCACCGTCGTCACTGCCCGCAACGCCGCCCACCTCCCTGAACTCGGCGCCTGGCTCCGCGCCTATTACGCGGACGGTGGACAACTCCACGCCTGGCACCTCTACAAATTCATCCCCCAAGGCCGCGGCGGCCGCCCCAACGCCCCCCAACTCCACCTCGACCCCAAAACCTACCACCACCACTGCGACCACACTCGCACCCACCCCTTCCCCTTCCCGGTCTACAAACGCCCGGACATGTTCCGCTCCCGCACCGTCTCCTTCTTCTGGCGCGAACAAGGCCGGCTGTGGACATCCACCCCAACCCATCACTCCTCACTGCTCACTCCTAATTCCTAACCCGGCGTAGCCGGAACCAAATAAATCTCTTTTATGCCGCTTGACGGGTGTGTAAGCATATGGTGTTCATCCCAGTTTGGAGGCCCCTGTCATGGGACTGTTCACCGAGCGTCATACCGCCAAGATCC
>JACPGD010000205.1 GCA_016182645.1 Candidatus Hydrogenedentota bacterium
GGTACACATTTCCCAATCGAGGACGCCTATGATTTTTGACGTATCGTCAGCATCGAGAATGAGGTTGTCAAACTTATAGTCGTTGTGGACGATGACGGCGCCGGCGTCCTGGGGATAGTTGGCCTCGAGCCAGCGCGCGGTCTGTTCGATCATGGGGATGTCATCGGTCTGCGAGCCGTTGTAGCGCTTGATCCAGCCGTGGACCTGGCGCTGGACATAGGAGCCTTCCTTGCGGAGATCGGCCAGCCCGAGGCGCTGGTAGTCGAGCGCGTGCAGTTCGGCGAGTTTCTCGACGAAGGAGCGGCAACAGGCGCGCACTTCGGCGGGCGGCATGGCGAACCCTTCCGGTTGGCTCTTGCGCAAGATGACGCCCTGGATGCGCTCCATGACGTAGAACTGGGCGCCGATAACGTCCAGATCGTCGCAGAGAAGCAGGGGTTTCGGGGCGGGGTAGTGGCCGTGAAGCGCGGAGAGCACGCGGAATTCGCGGCCCATGTCGTGCGCGGATTTCACCTTGCTGCCGAAGGGCGGGCGGCGCAGGACGAGTTCGCGGGCGCCCAGCCGCAGGAGATACGTCAAGTTGGAAAAGCCACTGGGGAACTGTTCGATGACCAATGGGCCATGGGCCCCTGGGATCTGCGATTCTAAATAGGCTTCCAGGCGCGCTGTGTCCAGTTCCTCGCCGGGCCGGATGGCGCTGGAGGTGTCGAGTAGTTCCGTCATGCGTTACGCCCCGGCCGCGGCGCCGAGTTCCTGATGGTAACGCATGAGGATGCGCTTGGCGACGGCAATCTTGTGGACTTCGTCCGGACCGTCGTAAATGCGGCCGGCGCGCTCATTGCGGAACCAGAAGGCGAGCGGCGTGTAGTCGGTGATGCCGAGGCCGCCATGGACCTGGATCGCGCGGTCGAGCACCTTCATCATGACGTTGGCGACGAAGAATTTGATCAGGGAAATTTCATCGCGTGCATCTTTGGCGCTGTGCTGATCGATGGTCCAGGCGGCCTGGAGCACCATGAGGCGCGCGGCGTTGATCTCGGCGCGGCTTTCGGCGATCCAGCCCTGGACGAATTCTTGAATGGCGAGGGGGCGATCCGGGGCGACTTCGCGCTTGATGGCCCGCTCGCACATGAGGTCGAAAGCGCGCTCGCAGATGCCGATCCAGCGCATGCAATGGTGGATGCGGCCGGGGCCGAGGCGTTCCTGGGCGATGACGAAGCCTGCACCTTCCGGGCCAAGCAGGTTGCTCTGGGGAACGCGGCAGTTCTCATAGGAGACTTCGCAGTGGGTGGCCCAGCCTTCACCGCGGTGGCCCATGCAGGGGGTTTTCGCGGTGATGGTGAAGCCCGGCGTGCCGGTAGGCACAAGGATTTGGCTGGCACGCAGATGTTTGGGCGCGGCGGGGTCGGTCACGGCCATGACGACGGCGAAGGCGGCGCCTTCCGCCGAGGACGTGAACCATTTCTTGCCGTTGATGACGTAGTCACTCCCGTCTTTGACGGCGGTGGTGCCCATCCAGGTGGGGTTCGAGCCCGGGAAATCCGGTTCGGTCATGGAGAAGCAACTGCGAATGTCGCCGGCGGCGAGCGGCTTGAGATACTGTTCCTGCTGCTCCTGGTTGCCGTACTTGATCAGGATTTCCATATTGCCGGAATCCGGCGCCTGGCAGTTGAAGCAGTAATGGCCGACGGGACTCTTGCCGAGTTCGGCGCTAACGAGGCCATGTTCGAGGACGCTGAGACCGAGCCCGCCGTATTTCTGCTCTATTTGCGGGGTGAAAAGACCCATTTCACGAACTTTGTGGCGCATTTCGCGGAGGACGGGTTCCGCCCGCTCAAATCCCTCGAGCAGGAAAACGCTTTCCAGTGGATAGAGTTCAGTTTGCACAAACGAGCGAACCCGCCCGAGCAGATCCTGCATCTTGGGAGCAACGGCGAAATCCATGGTTACTTCTCCTTCTGGTAGCGCGCCCGCCGAAAGGGTACACGGCAGGAACGGCGGTATCAAGCATTGGGGCATGGACGAAATGGACTGAATGGACGATTGCGAGCACGCGCACGATTGTCCGCCTCGACACTAAAACTTGGCCTTGAGCTGCCGGTCCGGCTACTTGTGCGGGGCGATTGGAATCAGTATCGTTAAGCCTCCGGCGTTGAAATGAAAGGAGGGGCCATGTACCGAACAGTTTCGCTCTTGGTTATCGCGCTGTGTGTTGTGGGGTTGGGCGGTGTCGCGCGCGCTGAGATTACGGTGAGCGTGACCATCAATGGGGAAATCGATGAGATGCTCCCACTGCTCGAGTACTTGAAGCAGATGGGGGCAGGGCCCGGCGGGACCGCGGAGGACCCGCTGAAGCTACATGTGCACAGTATTCACGGGGAAGGCGCCACGCCGGAGGAACCGGTGGCCGAAGCACCGCCCGCCGCACCTGAGCCTGCGCCCGCGCCGACCCTGGGGCTGGTGAATGCGGCGGTGGAGCCTGCGCCGGTGACGGCGGGGCTTTCGGCGCTGATCCGCGTGCAAGTGGAGGATGCGGCGGCAGCGGTGGACACCATCACGGCGACGGTGGAGAACACGCTGATCGCGGTGGACCTCTTCGACAATGGCACCAACGGCGACGTGACGGCAGGCGACAATGTGTGGTCGGCGAATGTGCTCGTGCCGGCGGAGTTGCCGGCCGGCGGGTACACGATCTCCTTTGCCGCCTATGATGCGGACGGAAATACCGTGACGATCCCCGGGCCGGCGGGCGAGCAGACGCCAGTGACGGCGTCGGTCCAGGTAGAGGTGGTGCGGCCGGAGGCCCCGGCGTCAGAGACGACCCCCGCACCGGCGCCGCCGGCATTGGCGCCGGCAGAAGAGTGATCTGTGGGTGGCAGCCTTGTAAGGACGGCAGGGACGGCAGAGACAACAGGGACAGCAGGGACATGACAGCCGCGCTTAAAGCTGTGCCTGACTTTGGCGACTTCACAGGATGAGGAGCAGCCTTAAGCGCGGACAGGAAGCGGTTGTCAGTTACATCAGCCAGAGCCGCGCTTAAAGCTGCCACCCAGGGCGTCAAGAGCTGCCACCCAAGATTGGCGAGTTTGAAACATGGATCCTTCAAAACTGACAGCCCTGCTTGAGTTGGTGGCCGCCGGCGCGATGTCGGCGGAGGATGCGGCGGCGCGTTTGCGCGGGCTGCCGTTCGAGGATCTGGAGTTTGCGAAGGTAGACCACCACCGCTCGCTGCGCAAGGGCTACGCGGAGACGATCTTCTGCGCGGGGAAGACGAC
>JACPGD010000209.1 GCA_016182645.1 Candidatus Hydrogenedentota bacterium
AACGAGTGGCCCGAGGAAGCGCTCATGCTCAAGCATGCGGAGGGTTCTGAAGCCGCCTACGGGGGGCTGGTGCAACGGCACCAGCGGGGGGTGCTCAACTATATTTTCCGGATGGTGCAGAACCGTCAGATTGCCGAAGAACTGACCCAGGAAGTCTTTATCGCGCTTGTCCGGAACGCCGTTCGTTATCAACCCACCGCCAAGTTCACGACCTACCTGTACACCATCGCGTCGAATATCGTCTCGAAGGAGTGGGCGCGCCAGAAACGCCGCCCGAAATTCTTCAGCCTGTCGGCGTGGTGGTCCGGAGATGGCCCGGACGACGAGATGAACCCGCTGGAGCATATCGAAGACCAGCGCTCGTGCGTTGTGGCGGCATTCCAGCGCGGAGAGATCTCGGAAGCGGTAAACGCGGCGCTGAAGCACCTGCCGGATCACCAACGCGAAGCGTTCGTGTTGCGGCGGTTCCAGGAATTGTCCTACGAAGAAATTGCACATATCACCGAAGTGCCCGTGGGCACGGTGAAGTCCCGCGTGGTGCGCGCCGAGCGCGGCCTGCGGCCCTATCTCGAAAAGTATCGTGAGTACGTCTAGGTTCCCGGGCACTTGGGGCGGAGAGCGGGCGGGCTGCGCGCGCTCCGGCACTGCCGCGGGGACGACAAGGACGACAATGGCTCTGGATGTCAAAGTAATGCGGCATCCCACGAGGCAACAACTCGTGGCGTATGTGGAATCGCTGGTGGATCGGCGTGTGCCGGTATCCGCGGCGTTGGCTGGCCATGTCAATGCCTGCCGCCAGTGCGCGGCGGAGGTGCGCCAAATCCGCGGTTCCTTTGAGTTCGCCGACTCTGCTTCGCCCCTCGAGCCTTCCACGAATCTGACGGCGCAAATCCTGCTCGAAGCCAAAAAGACCCGCCAGACGCAGGATGACGAACGGCGCCGCCGCTCCCCCTGGTCCCTCGTGGCGCAGGGTGTAGGTTGCATGGCCGGTGTTGCCCTGGTGGCGTTCTCGGTGTTCAGCATGGCGCTCGAAGTTCCCGGCGTGGCCGGCGCTACCCCTCAGGTGTATGCCTCCGCGCCAGAAAGCGCGGAAGCCGCGATCAAGGACGCTTCGGACCAGATTAAGACATTGTCGTCCGCGGTGCGGGTAAGTGAGGCTTCAGTCAGGAACCCGCGCGAGCGGGAATGGCTCCGTGCCGTGGGTGCGATGGGGACCGACATTGCCGCGGCCAAGGCGGCGCTGGAACGCAATCCTGGTTGTGTCCGGGCCGCGCACATTGTCAATGCCAATATTGAGCGCGGCGCCCGCACCCTGCGTGACCTCTACGTCGAACAGGCGCTTTGACCGCGCCTCGAGGTCAATCACACAGTCCCGCCTTCTCTTCACCGCAATCTCTCCTCGTTTCAGAAGGAAATGCGGACAGGGAGGCTGGGCAAGGCTAGAAATCGCGCAGTCAGAAGCTGGAGTGGTCCCCGTGAACCGGACGTTTTCACGCAAAGTTGCTCACCGTCTCTTGATGGGAGCGCTGTGCATTTTTTCCGGCGTGGCCGCCGGGGAATCTGGTCCCATCCAGCATCTGCAGGATCTCTTGGACAGTGTCGAACGCGGGCTGAGTTCCCTGGGGAAGAAAGCGGAAGACCTCATTGGCCCGGGGATCGGTATCGGCGAGGAAAAACCGGCGGCGTACACCGCGTCGCGCAGTGTTGATGAGCGCTACCCGGTCGGTCCCACCCCCACGGTTTCCGTCGTCAATGAGTTCGGCACAATCACCATCAATACCTGGGAAGAACGTGTGGTCCAAGTGATGGCGCGGATCCAGGTGGGTGCGGAAACGCTCGAAACGGCCGAAGCCGCCGCCGGTCTCATCAAGGTCAATGTCTCCAATAAACAGGACCTGGTGGAAATCAGCAGCACGCTGCCTGAGGGGAGCGGCCAGGCGTATTCAACGCTTTCAGTGGACTACACGATTACCGTGCCTGCCAATGCCAATGTAGTGACCGACAATTTCTTCGGGGATAGCGTGGTACGTGGGGTGGCCGGGTTGGTGGCCGTTCAGGCGCAGTATGGCAGCGTCGAATTGGCGGATTTGGCGGGCACGGTGAAGGTGCGGATGCATGGCGAATTTCAGTTGCTCGCGCACGGCCTGGCCCGCGGCGGTATCTTCGAGCTTCACGGCGCGCAGGCGGTATTCAGCAACGTGGCCGGCGAACTCGAGGTCAGCAATTTCCGGGGCAGTGTCGTCTTGCAGGACCTCGCCCGGGAATCGTCAGCGGATATCGAGAGCAACAGCGGGCCCGTGCGCGTGGTACTCCGCCCCGATGTCCAGCCGGAACTCACGGCCACCGTCCTATACGGCGAAGTGCAAAGCGCGCTGGAGTTGGCCCGCAGCCGCCAGGGCAACCGGCTCGTGGCGCGCATGCCCAATCCGGATTCGCGCCAGATCATCCTGATCGCCGCCACCTTTGGCGACATAGCGGTGGAACAGGCCAACCAGCAGGGCACGCCCAATGCCCGCGCGAAGGAAGGCGATGAACTGATCTCGGAAGTCACGACACTCGAGGAACCCACGCCGGAGGGCAGCTCCCTGACACTGGACGCCACCCTGGGCAATATTGCCGTCGAGGGTGTGGATGGCGACAAGGTCTTGGTGAAGGCCACGCGCTTGGTGTGGGTCGCGGAGGCCGCACGCGCGCCCGAGGCGTTGCGTGCGCTCGAAGTGCGGTCGCAGCCTGCCGGTGGTCAGATGACTCTCAGTACCGCTGCACTCCAGGAGATGGCCCCCCTGGGGGTGAGCGCCTACAGCGTCGATTTGACGGTGAGTTGCCCGCGCCACGTACCCGTGACCGTCCGCGCGCAGCAAGGGGCCACATCGGTCACCGGCATGGCGGCGCCTGTGAACATCACACAGGCCGCCGGCGAGGTGCGTGTCGAGCGATGTGAAGGCGAAGTCAATGTAATGAACCAGCAGGGCAATGCGACCGTGACCGATTGCGCCGGACCGGTGCAAGCGGTCGCGCGCTATGGGACACTGAACGTCGCGCGAATTCTGGGCAAGATCACCACGGACACGGTCCAGGGCACGACCATCATCGAGGCGCCGCAGGGCGACCTCTTGGTGCGGAACAGCGGCGGGGATGCACGCATCCTGGCCATGGACGGCGCCGGCGGGGACTACGATGTGCTCGTGCACAGCGGGGACATCCGCATTCTGCTCGGCGAATCGCTGAATGCCCAGCTCCAGGTCCGCGCTCGTAACGGCGTCGTATACAGCGCCAGTACCAAGCCCTTGGGGGGCACCATCCAGGGCGACTTGCGCGAATACTCCGGGCGCTTCCTCGACGGGCTCCACAAAATACGACTGGAGACCGTGGACGGCGACATCATCATCGACTGACCCTACCCCGATGCCGCGCCCAAGGGAAATCGGACGGATCGGGCCCGCCCGCCGAAGCCCTTTTCAAAGACTTGCCCAAACCTGCCATCAATTGACATCTTTGCGTATTTCTTGGCGTGATTCGTGATGATCAGCGATCAGCGTGGTCGAAGGTTATCCAGAACTTAACGGATTGGCACTCAAGTATTTAGTGTGCTTCAAACCTTCTGGCCCGGACGTTGCTCTATAGGGAAGGCGAGATTC
>JACPGD010000199.1 GCA_016182645.1 Candidatus Hydrogenedentota bacterium
CATCCGCCAGAATGTCGCAGAGTGCTGGGCGCTCCGGTGAGTGCAGGACGAGCGCGCGCGGCGCTTCCTCCGCGGTGGCTTGGCGAGCCATTCCAGTCGCCGCAATCGCCATGAGTGCGGCGGGCAAGCATACTCGATAGAACATTATCCCCTCTCCCCGGTTTAACTGCGGGATGGTACCATGATGGTGGGAGATGAGGCATATTGCGTGACGCGGGGGCGGAAGAGACCTTCGGTCGGCGCCATGGCGCGGTCAGGAGACCGCTCCCGTCTTGTCATGCAACCCAGTAGTGTCGCGCTCGCCGAGTGCGGCACTGGGCCGGGGCACTGATTCAAACACGTACCACATCTCAGGGCCGATGCGCCGATCAGGCGCGCGCTCGGCGAGCGCGCGACTACCGGGGCAAGTGTTCGAAGACTTGTTTTGCGGCGGCGTTGCCGAGCAGCACGAGATCTTTGCTGGTGCAGGGCCCGGAGAGGATGGGTGCGGGCTGCAAACCGCCTTCATTAAACGCGACCACAAATTTCTCACGTGTCACGTAGAAGTACGGCGCGGTCTCGGCCAGCCGCGCGCGCACGGTGGCGGCGTCCTCGACTTCACGAATCGGATGCGCCGCGTAGAAGGTGAATTCCGGATAGACCTTGCTGCTCTCGACGGTGTTCCCAGCCTCGATGAGCGTGCGGCAGAGCCGTGCGAGTTGCTTGGGCGAGTGTTCGTCCCGGTAGTGATAGCTGCGCGTGATCACCAGCGCATTGACAATCATGAGCAGTGCCAGCACAAACATGCGCGCATACGTAGCCGGGGCTTCCAGCCCCGTTCCCCTCCCCCGCCAAAAGGCCACCGCCAGCGCCACGGCGGTCATGGTGACGCTTTCCAGCACCATCAGCGGATGAAACTCGGCCACAACCCCATACACCGTGAGGCCCACCGTCGCCACCAGCAACGCCGTGGTCAATCCCAAGTTCCAGCGCCGCAGCCAGACGGAAAGCGTCTCGTCGAACTTTCCGGATTCCGCGCACGCGAGATGATACGCCGTTGGCAGTAGCAGAAAAGGCACGGCCGGCAGCACATACTCGTATTCTTTCCCGGCAATGAGCGAGAAAATGGCGATGCTGAACCACCCCATCACGAGTGCAAAGCGGTACAAAGCGTCGCCCTGGTTCCAAATCCGCTTGGACGCGTGCAACGGGAAGAGGAATCCCCAGGGCAGCGTCATCACGGGCAGCGCGATCAGATAGTAGAATGGACTGCCGCTGTTGATGTTCGTTGCGGTGTGCGTCCGCTCGACCACTTCCGAATTCAGCAGCCGCTCGATGTTTTCCCAGCCCTGATCCAGCAACACGGCCACGGCCCACGGCGCGGCCAGCCCCACGCCCAGCAGCAGCGTGGTCACGAACAGCGGCAGTGTCTGGCGCAGCGGTGCGGTGGCCGCCGGCATGACACACCACAGCCATCCTGCGATGAGTAGCACCAAGGCCGCGGGAAACGGCACGCGCAGGCCCGTGATCAGCGAAAACAACAAGACCGCCACGGCCAGGCCCACTGCGGCGGCAGTCACGCGCAAGGCGCGCCGCAACACAGATTTGGGAGAAACACCTTCAACGGCCAAAAACGCGACATAGCCCGCGAACAAGAACAAGTACGGCACCGGCCCCTTCAACAGAGTTGCGGCGCCCAAGGCTGCACCCGCCGCCAGCGCCATCCCCCACGCCGCGCCATTTCCCTTGCCGGCCTTGTCGGACTGGTCAGACTTCTTTCGGCCGAGCGCGCGCATCCACGCGGAATATGCCAGCACGACCGCTAAGAATGTGCAGAACGTCAGCGGTACATCAAGCTCTGCCCAGCGCGAACGTTCGAGAAAGTAGGGCGAGGCCAACAGCGTCAGCGCAGCCCAGCGCGCCGGCCCTTCGCCTGCGCGCTTGCGAAACAAGAGATACACACAAAGCACCAGCAACACCGAGCACATCGCGGTGGGGATGCGCGCCGCCCACTCCGAAACGCTTCCTGTCAACGCATATACCCCGGCAATGGTCCAATAGAGCAACGGCGGTTTTGCCAGATAGATCTCCCCGTTCAGCGTCGGCACAAGGAAATGCCCCGAGCGCAGCATCTCGGCCGGCGGCGCGGCCCGCTGCCCCTCGTTCGCCGACCAGACGTCCTGCCGCCCCAGTTCGAAGAAGGCCGCAAAGAAAGCCGCGAGCAATAGAAGACAAAGAAATTGGGTTGTAGTGAGCCTGGACAAGCTTCAATCCCCAAAAACGCCAAAGATCATGCAGGCAGAGAATGTACTCTAGACGACCGGACACATCAAATCGGTGGAGCCGGTTATGGGACATGGGAAGCATAGGAGGGATGGGAAGAATGGGACAGCATGGGGGCATTTTGCGATGCCTGTGGATTCACTTGTTAGAATCATCAGTATCGGAGGTCCATCTGAATGCTTCCCCTGAATGAGGCCGTAGTAATTGTAGTCAAGAGCGCTTGGCGCCTGGGTGTCGAATCCGTGCCGCTACCGCAGGCGCTGCACCGTGTACTGGCGGCAGACGCCGTGTCGGACGTAGACATCCCGCCGTTCAACAAGGCGAACATGGACGGCTATGCGTGCAGGCGCGCGGATGCTTTTCTGGAACTGCGCGTGGTCGAGCATGTCCCGGCGGGAGCGGCGCCATCACGCGCGCTTGGGCCGGGCGAGTGCGCGAAGGTGATGACGGGCGCGCCCGTGCCCGAGAACGCGGAGTGTATTCTCATTGTCGAGCAAGTCGAGGAAACCGCGCCAGGCGTGGTGCGTTTCACGGGAAGTGAGCTGCAGTCACACATCTCACCGCGCGGCGAGGACGTGCGCTGGGGCGACGTGGTGCTCCATCGGGGGCGCTGGCTGCAGCCGCAGGACTTGGCGGTGCTGGCGTCGGTGGGTTGCGCGGCGCCGCACGTGTCCATGACTCCGCGCGTGGGGATCATTGCGACGGGCGATGAACTCGTACCCCCGGAAAGTCTCCCCAGCACGGCCCAGATCCGCAACAGCAACAATTTCCAGTTGGCGGGTCTCGTGACGGCGCTGGGCGGTCTCGTGGCGGATTACGGCATTGTCCGCGACCGCGAAGAAGAGATTTCCGCCGCTCTGACACGGGCGTTTGAGGAAAACGACCTGGTGCTCACGACCGGCGGCGTGTCCATGGGCGATTTCGACCTGGTGCCGGGCGTCCTCGAAAGGCTGGGCTTCGAGACACGGCTCCGTCGCGTCGCGATCCAACCGGGCAAGCCGATCGTCTTCGCCGTCGGTGATCGGAAGGGCTTCTTCGGCCTGTCCGGCAATCCCGTGTCGAGCTTTGTCCAGTTTGAACTGCTGGTGAAGCCTCTCTTCTTCGCGCTGCAAGGTGCGGGCCCACAGACGATGGTGGTCCATCTCCCCTTGAGCACGACGCTGCGCCGCAAGAATGCGGAGCGCACTGCCTGGGCGCCCGTCCGGTTGGCAGAAGATGGGGCCGTGACGCCGGTCGAGTTTCATGGTTCCGCCCACCACCACGCCCTGTCGCACGCCGACGGCCTTGTTCATTATCCGCGGGGAACGCTGGAGTTGCCCGCGGGAAGCATTGTGCCCGTGCGGTTGTGCCGGTGGGGATGAGCAGGCCGGATTGCGCGGGTCTACACAGACCATAGCTGTCTGTTCAGGTTCCTTCAGCCTAAGCCTGCGCCCCAGACGATGAAGGGGAACGCGAGGACACCGAAGACGGCGCGGGCTTGTTCGGATTGAGCGACGGCGGCGGCCATCTGGGGCGCGCGGGCGTAGTAGTCCGCGATGGCGGCGCGGCCCCAGGCATGGTGCGCAAGCACCTTGTCGCGGAAATTGCGCAACGCGGCGACGCTGGCGCTGTCCGGGCCGAACGTGGCCTTGGCGGGACAGCTAATTTTTGGCAGGGGCGGCTCGCACTCCGTATCGGCGCTCAGATAGCACGCGACCTCCGGGAAGAAATCGGCAAAGGACGAGTAGTTGTCGAAATTCTGCTGGGGTTCGCCGCAAGTGTGCACGGTGCCATTGCTCAGCACGCCCATGAGCGTCAACGAATCCGTGTAGAGGCCGGGACCGCCGCTCGAGCCGCCTTCGGTGATGCCTTCCAGCCAGTTGATCTCATTCTGAAGCTGCCCATATATAGTGGCCACATCGGCGTCAGTCACCACGCCATACGAGATCTTCATGACCGTTCCTTGGGGATGGTGCATCGTAAGGACTTCATCATTGACCTCGGCCTGTTCCACAGACCAGCCCAGATAGGCGCGCCCTTCCGTGCCGTTAGGCACCGACTTCAGCCGCAAAAAGGTGAAATCGAGGCGGGCATCGTTGACCAGGATTGACTCCCCCTCGGAACGAGGCAACTCACCCAGGCTGGGTTGCCCCGTACCGTCGCAATCAGCGGCCCGGTAGTCCCAAAATACATCGAGATCTCCCGCGCTGACAATACTCCGGAAACAATGATTGGCGGAGATCAGAAAAGGCTCCTGCTCGGGGGTGTCTGGCGCTTCCACCAGGGAACCGGAACAAAGAATCGTGGTAGCGGGCGGGATCGTAATGAGCAGCCGCCCGACCGCCGTGGAGGCGGCGCGGATGTCCGGGTCGGTTTCGCAGTTGACGTGGATGGGACAGGGGAAGGCTTTTTCGAAGACGGGCCGAAAAAAGTGGGAGATGCGCTCCAGACGCAACGGGGGCAGCGTGCTCTGTCGCGAGCGCAACATGAGCACGGCGGTGTCGCCCTCGACCGAAGGCAGCCAGAGCGCTGCTGCCTCCTGATCCGCCGCGGTATACGGGCCGAACGCGCGCGGCACGGTGGGATCGATAAACCAAGCTTCTTCACCGAGGGCAAGACCCGCCAAGTCCACCTGGAGCCGGATGCCATAGGCCCCCACCGAGGTGATGCCGGCCAGGAAAACGAAATCCTCACCGTCTTGGAACCCCGCATCAAAGAGATTGACCGCATCGGCGCCGACTTCGTAGCCCCTGCCAATTTCAAAGACGACGCTGTTATCGGCTTCCTGCTGGAGCGCTTCGTTCTTGCCTTCCAGCGCGCGGTAGGCGTGGTGCGGGAAATCCATCTTGAGATAGTCCCGCAGCACGGCCACGGGGAGTGGGTTCTTTTCGGCTTCGAGGGCCGTAGTGTCTTTGGGCGGCGGCACCCAGACCGTCGGAGTTTGCTGGGCGGCCACGCTGCCCACGCAGCACGCAAAGAGCAGACAGGTGTACTTCACTGCGACAATCTTCCTCCAAGTTCCCGACGCCCAGCCCGCACCCAACGATTCAGAAGCTGATAAAGTGTACCACACGGGGTAGTTGCGCGCTTGCCGCGCGCGGGACTACTTCGACGGAGACTTCGGCTTCCGCCACGTGGGTGTGAGGTACGCTTGCCGCCAGAGCAGCGCGGCGATCAAGAGCATGAGCGCGCTCACCATCCCGGCGAGGACAATCGGCAAGGCATTGGACTGAAATGCAGCCAAAAACGACTGCGCCGGCAGCTCAGCGACGGCCAAGGCGCCATTGGGATCCACTCCTCCGGCCGTGGTGGAAGGGACCGCATTGAGGGCGAGGGTGGTTGAACCATCTCGCGTGAAACGCGAGGGCACCGACATCTCTCCGCCGTCTTTTTCAGCCGTGGCAATTTGCTGGCCGGCCGGCGGGACAGACCGCTGGGCCAACGCTTTCGCAGCGTTGTAATCGCGCGCGGCATTGCCGGGTGGAGCTCCGGGTGTGCTCTTCTGGGCACCGCCCCCGCTTGCAGGAAGGGGGGCCGGACGTCCCGCGCGCTTGCTTTGTGCTGGTGTGGTCCGGCTGGCGCTGGCCGCCGTACGCCTCCGGCTGGCCTCGGGGTCGCTTGACGCGCCGGCATCCCCAGCCGTTTCTTCTCCTTCTTCAAGACCGACCTCAACCACGCGCTGGATAGCGGAAGCTTCATTTCCTTCCTTGTCCGCCACGCTGTAGGTGAGGATGTACTGCCCCACTTGATCTGGGTTGACCGCGCCCTCGACCACGACCGAGGCCGTGATATCGCCGTCCTGGGGGTCCGTCGCGGTGTATCCCGGCTCGGCATAGTCGGTGCCCTTCAACAAGAACATCGGATTGTCGCCCATCAATTCGATGGCCGGGTATTCATCCGGCGGGCCGGAGATCTCGGAAATGGCAGGGGCGGACACCTGGCGCGGACCGGTCTCGCGATACTCCACCTGGCCCGAGATCATGCGCGGACCGCGATCGGTCTCGGGGACCTGGAGGGTGTACGCGAACTGGTAGGGCAACTGCGGGGGCGAAATCCAAACGAACTCCAGCACGCCGGACTGGCCCAGCGGAGGCAGTACCGCGGGCGGCGGGCCAGTAATACCTTCCGCGCCCGCAAACGTCCAGCCTTCCGGTACGGTTTCATACAATCCCATGGCCGTCAGTTCCGATTCTCCCTCGCGCGTCATAAGAATATGGAAGGTGATCGGTTCCCCGGGGACATATTCCGAGGGGGTTTCGCGCGAAAGCTCGACCTGAAGGACATTGGTCTCACGGGGTTGCTGCTGGGCGGAGGAGGGGACCGATCCGCAAAACAGGAGTGCGGCCCCAAGCATGCAGGCGGATTGTTTCATCAGGTCAAGGCACATCATCATCGTGAATGCATCAATTGCCGGTTAGGAACAGTATTATCCGACACAGGAAAGCATTTTGCGAATCTTGGTTGGCCGCCCAACTCACGGGCAGGTCAAGAAGACTCTTGTCGGCGGCGTGCGCAGGCGCGGAGGAGGCGCGTGTAGATGAGGAAGGAATCGCGCACCTTGTGGAAGTGCGAGGAAACATTGCCAGCTTCATAAATCGTGGCGATCGGCACAGAGCTCACGGTGTACCCTTCACGGATGGCCTTGACGACGATCTCCATCTCCGTTTCGTAGCGTCCCCCCGCCACCGAGCCGAGGACCTCCTGGACAAAGGGGCGGGCAAGCAGCCGGAACCCGCATTGGGTGTCCGGCAGGCGGCGCCCGAGCAGCAGTCCGGTCAGACGCACGGTGAGGGTATTGCCAAAGCGGCTGCGCCAGGGCACGTGACCCTGATCAAACTGGCGCGCGCCAATCACAAGGCTGGCATCATCGCGCTGGAACGCCTCGTACAGGCGCGGCAGTTCCGAGGGGTTGTGCTGGCCGTCCGCATCGAGGACCGCCACGGCCCGGACTCCCTCCCATTCAAGCGCCTTGCGGAACCCAGCCAAGAGGGCGTGCCCTTTGCCGCGGTTCGTGCCCAGGGAAACGAGCGTGATTGGCAACCCCCCGAGCGACAGAACGCTCGCGTCGGTGCTGCCATCGTCCACAACGACAACATGCTCAACGTATTCGAGGAGCCGTTCCACCACCGGCCGCACCCGGCCGCCAGCATTGAAACATGGCACCACGGCCGCCACATGCTCGGGTAACGTTCCACCTGCCGCGCGTTTCTGAGACACAACATTGGCCCCTTCATACCTTGCACCTCGAACTTGAGACAGGTAGTCAAGACGCGCCTTCGAGGAGTTGGCTTGGTTCCAGTGCAGGCACCACACTATCACGGAAGTCCGCGGTGTTCCGGGTAACGATGTAGTCACAATTCATCTCGGAAGCTGAGATTGAAACAACGCTGTCTTCGAAATCGCGGAAACCAAGAACACGGGCATGAAGAAATGTTTCTTTGGTCTCAGGAACCACATTAACAAGCATCAGCAACTTGTCAATGGCAGCATTGGCTTCGGCTGAAGTGCGAACGCGCGAAATCAAATAATGAACCGTTGTGACAGCATGGGCCGGAATGAAACCCGACCACGTGCCCCGTTCGATTTTCCGAAGCACGAGCGCCGAGTGCGAATAGAATGGCTCCCTCCTCTGGAAGACGTCCACCAATACATTCAAATCCACCATCACCTTCACTTATGCTTCTCCAGAATGTATTTCAATCGCGCGTCTTCCAAGTCAATATCTGGTGGCAGAATACCGGTCAGTTGATCGACAAGGCTTTCCTCTTGGGAAGGAATTGGCATGATAGCTATCCTTACCGCCGTACCTTCCGGAAGGTCCACTTTGCGCTCGAGTACGATGCCACCTGATTGAACATGCCCTGTGTAAGTCATATCGCCTCCACTTCTTTTATTATAAGGCGGGCCGCCGAGCAGGGGCAATCAGCACGCTTTGATAAGTTCTTACACCAGTTGAAAGGTTTTCAGCGGGCTAATTGGAAAAGATGATGCAGCCTGGGCTTTAATAATGGGTATCATCTTTCTAACGGGGAAACCACTCGCAGTGAAAGGAAGGAGTGTCTCAATATGCGTCTGAAGGATAAGGTCGCGATCATTAGCGGTGCGGGTATGGGCATGGGCCGGGAGGCCGCGCTGGTATTTGCCGCCGAAGGGGCAATGGTGGCCGTGTTTGATTTGAACGATGCCGCCGCGTCCGAAACGGTGGCGGCGGTGGAAGCGCGGGGGGGGCGCGCGCTGAAGGTAGTGGGTGATGTGAGCAAGGAGGCCGATGTAAAACGGGCGGTGGATGCCGCCGTGAAGGAATTCGGGCGGCTCGATATCCTGTACGCCAATGCGGGGGTCCTGTGGAAGGACCGGGACAAGTCCGTGATCGAGACCACGGAGGAGAATTGGGACATCGTCCAGGCCGTCAACCTGAAGGGCCCCTTCTTCCTCACGAAGCATGGCATTCCCCAGTTGCAAAAGAGCGGCGGCGGCTCCATCATCCTGGTCGGCTCGATCTCGGCGCTAGTCGGCTTCACCTTGGCGCAGGATTCCTATACCTGCGCGAAGGGCGCGCTCATTTCGTTGGCGAAGTCTCTGGCGGTGCAGTTTGGGCCGGACAAGATCCGGTGCAACATTATCCATCCCGGCATGGTGGATACCCCGCTCCAGGCGCCCTATCTCAACGCCGAGAAGAAAAAGGCCATCGGCGACAGCCTTCCGCTGATGCGCTTGGGCACCCCGCGCGATATCGCCAACTTGGCGCTGTTCCTTGCCTCAGACGAGTCATGCTGGATTACGGGGGCGGAGATTGTCATTGATGGCGGGTTTATTGCCACGTGAGGACCGGGGGTTGGTTGGGAGACTGCCGTGCCTGTGACTGAAACAGCGGGCGTATTGCGGACGCCTTCCGCCTCTGTCTTGTGGGAAAAACGCCTCCAAATGGAACAGGACTGGCGGCTCCATGAGGGGACCGAAGATGATTTTCGGAGTTGGCGCAAGAAAGCCGCGATAAAGTGCGCCATACTTCTCGTCCGCTGCGCGGGGTTGTATGGCCGGGGCCGGCGCAACACTCGCGATTTTGTGTTCGAGCGCCACACGTTCACTTTCCCAGTTCTGCCGCCGGCCTTGGACGGCTTCCAGATCCTGCATCTCTCCGACTTCCATTACAGCCGTTTCGACACGGCCTTTGCCGATGCCGTCGTCGAACTGGTGCGGGGCGTGCAGGCGGACATCTGCCTCATCACCGGCGACTACCGCTACGGGTACTTTGGCGCTGTCGAATACATCGAGCCACTGGTACAACGCGTGCTTCAGACCATTCATGTGAAACACGGCGCGTACGGGGTGTTCGGGAACCACGATATCAGCGGGATGATCCCCGGCCTTGAACGGGCGGGTCTGACCGTGCTCATCAACGGCGGGAGATTGATTGACGTTGGCGGGGCGAGTTTGTGGGTGGGCGGCGTGGATGACGCGCACTGGTTCCGCTGTGCGAGCGTGCCGGATGCCCTGGCGGGAGCGCCGAAGGACGCATTCAAGATACTCCTTGCGCACACACCGGAAAACGTGGCGGAGGCCGCGGCACTGGGCTTTGATTTTTGCCTTTGCGGCCACACCCATGGCGGGCAGATTCTTTTTCCCGTGGTTGGCGCGCTGATGATGAACGCCCGCTGCGCCCGCGAACACACGGTGGGCAAGTGGTGTTGCGGCGATATGCAGGGCTACACCACCCGCGGCTTGGGAACGACCGATATTCCCCTTCGCTTCAACTGCCGGCCGGAAGCCACCTTGATCGCGCTGAAACGGGGGGCGGAAGCGTGAGGTCTGATGATCGGCCACACAGGTCGGGCCGACCAGTCGGATCGGACCGATCAGTCCGATTGAGCCTGAACATAGGAGAGGGGAAGTACAGTGAAAAGACGTGGATTCCTGATTCAGTTCCTGGCATTTCTATTAATCGCAACCTCGGCGGCGTTCGCGCAAGCGCCAAAGACGTATGCCGAGCGGTTAGGCTGGCAGGCGGGCGATCGAATCCTGATCATTCATTCTGACGACGCCGGGATGTCGCTCGCCTCGAACCGGGGAACCATCGAGGCGCTTGAATTCGGGCTGGTTACCTCGACGAGCATGATGATGCCCACGCCCTGGGTGGCCGGTTTCGCGCGCTACCTCAAGGATCATCCGGACACGGACGTGGGCCTGCACCTCACCATGACCTCGGAATGGGACGACTATCGCTGGGCGCCGGTGGCCGGCAAACCAACAGTGCCTACGCTGGCCGACAAACAGGGCTGCCTTTGGGACGGCAACGAACTGGTCTATCAGCACGCGAGCGCGGACGATGTCGAGGAAGAAATCCGAGCGCAGGTAGACCGCGCGCTGGCGATGGACATCAAGGTGTCCCACCTTGATTCGCACATGGGCACACTTTTCTACAATCCGGCATTGTTCGAGCGGTTCAAGAAAGTGGCCATCGAGAAGCAGATCCCCCTGTTGATGATGGCGGAGCACCCGGCGGCGGAAGAAGTGTGGAAGGCGGGGCTGCCGGTGATCGATCATTTGCACACCGATAGCTACGACTGGAAGACGACGGACAAAAAACAGCAGTATATCGCCGCGGTTCGGAATCTGAAGCCCGGAATCACTGAAATGATTGTACATAGCACCAAGCCGGACGATGTGATCGGCGTGATCACCGGCGGACGCGACCACCTCTATGCGGACTACAGCGCGCTGACTGACCCGGAGGTGAAAAAGGTGGCCGAAGAGGAGAAAATAATCCTCACGACTTGGCGTGAACTGAAAGACCGGCGCGACAAGGCCGGTCAGAATTAGTGGCCGCTCGTTCGCCGAACGCGCGACTGTGGCAAGCCACGGCCAGACGGGTTGGCCGTGGCGCACATCCACCAAGGAGGCGCGGACCCATGGCTGTGGCATCCCCTCACCGGACGGATCTGACGGAAGGCGAAATGGCGTTGTGGCAAGAGCGCGGTTATCACATTCACGGACCGGTCTTCTCGCGTGAGGAGGTAGACGAGATCCGCGCCGCCTGTGAGGAGGTGACCGAGGGCCTCTATGAAACGGGCAACCCGCCGGACGTCGTAAACTGGCGGCCAGGAGACGAGCCGCTGGCCGTGCGCAAGCTCGACAACACCTGGAAGGCCAACCACACTATTAGGCGGGCGGTGACCAGCCGGCGCATCGGCCATATCGCAGCCCAATTGATTGGTGCTCCGTCCATTCGCCTGTGGCACGACCAATACCTCTACAAGCCGCCGCAAGGCGGAAAGGTGGTCACGTGGCATCAGGATTGGGCGTACTGGCAAATGGTTGCCGAGTGCCAGACCTGCACCTGCTGGATCGCGCTTGGCGATGTCACCAATGTTGACCAAGGCCCGATGGTGTATCTCGAGGGCAGCCACAAGCTGGGCCTCTACAAGCTACCGGAGGGGATCAGCGGCGATGATGAACAAAAGCCCGTGCTGCCGAATGGCACAAGGCTGCGCGAAGTGCCGGTGCTGGTGAAGGCGGGCCAGGTGGCGTTCCATCATGGGCTGCTCCTGCACGGCAGCGGTAAAAACGTCAGTAAGCAACCGCGTTATGCCATTGTGTCGCACGTAATCAGTGGCGAATGCACGTACAAACCCGGCCAGCCACACATGAACGAGACCATGATGCAGCAACAACCCGAGTGTCCCGCGCCCGGGGAGAAGTTCCGTGGTCCGCAGTTTCCCCAGATGTGGCCATGAAGAATCAGGAATCAGGGGCGCCACCCGGATTCAACGCAGGGAGGGAGAGAAGTGAGAAGTTGCCGTGTAGTCCAA
>JACPGD010000200.1 GCA_016182645.1 Candidatus Hydrogenedentota bacterium
CTGAGATCGTCACGCCCAAGACACTGCCGGGCAATGAGCACGTCTGGCACCAATACGTGGTCCGGCTCCCGCGCCGGGACGAGGCCAAGGCCTTCCTGAAAGAACGGGGGATTGACTCCGGCATCTTCTATCCGCTGCCGCTGCATCAACAGAAATGTTTCGCCCATCTCCCCAGTGCGGCGGCCAAATGCCCGGAAGCCGAGCGAGCCAGCCGCGAAGTGCTGGCCCTACCCATCTACCCCGAACTAACCGATGATCAGGTGGGCGAAGTGGTGGACGTACTGCAATCTTTTCTCGCCCTGTGATCCCATCGAGTCCAGATTGCCCATACCGTCCATCTGGCCCCTCAGCAAGGCAATGGCAGCTTTCCGGCCCCCACGGGCGCATGATTGATCACCGCCGCCTCGGCGAGTTGTCCTTCTGTCAACGACTTCGTGCGGCCCGTCAGCCTGAGGTAGACGGGCGAGGCCAGAAGCGTTCGCACGGCGTGTTGCACCCGCGCGGTGAAGTCTTTTGGGCAGAGCGCAAGCACCGATCCGGCGATGCCCGCCCCCGTCAGGCACGCGCCCAACGCGCCCGCGCTCATGGCGCAATCCACCAATGCATCGAGGATGAGACTGCTCGCGCCGTAGACGCCGGGTACCTGTGCCAGCGGGGTGTTTGCCACGGCCAGCCTCTCCAGGGCGTCATTTGTGACTTCCATGGATCTCCAGGGTGTCCCGCCACCCCAAGACACGCGGTCCCCATCATGGCCCAACAGCATGCAGGCGCCCGCCGCTTCGAAGGCGCCCGCCTGCAGTAGCCCGGGAAACACCCGGGCGCGCTCAGACTCTGTCAGTGCAAAGAGGAGCGGCCCGCGCAGGGCGATGGACTCTGGCCGTGATGCCTGGGAAATGAGTCCGAAGTACTTCTGGTAGTGCGCGTCCAATTCCGGCAGTTCATACTTGTGTCTCAATTGCGATAGCGAAATTGTTTCCGGCACGCGTTGCAGCAGCGAATAGAGGTCACAGCGTGACTCGAAGCGATCCGGCGTCATCTTGGAGAGCCGGTCCAGGTGGTGCACTTGTTCCTCCGGAAAGCCCGCGCGCAGCATCTCCTGCCGGAGCACGTCCAGGGCAATCGAGTAGGCAAACCGGTTCCGCGTGTAATTCAAAAGATCGTTGCCGCTCAGGCTGCGTTCGGTGAAAGAGTTGATGATCAGTAAATCCAGCGCCGCCGGAAACGGCACGTGCCGCGCGCTCGACAGTTCAAAGTCCTCTGTCAGCACCGCCACATTCAGGATCTGTCCCCGTCGCCCACACACCACGGCGGTCTGGTCGCCCGTGCCCGTGCGCGCGCCCGTGAACCATTCGGCGTCGCGCGCCGCAAGAATGAGGGCGTCGTCAGCGAGAGAGATCTCATTGCGGCCCAAAATGGCCAGGAGCACCGCGACACACAGCGCGGCGGAGGAACTTAGACTGGCGCCGCAGGGCAGGTCGCTCGCCACGACGGCGTTCATGCCCAAAAGCGGTCGTCCTGGCGCCGCATGGTGTGCGCGCAACACACAGCCAAGCAGGTAGAGGCCCCAGTGTCCCCGGCGTTCCTGTATATGGTTGCACACTAGTTCCGACTGAAGGAACGCACTCCACGCGCCAAGAAAAGCCGGCAGCATCAGGAATGGCTCCGCCGCCACTTCAACCGGCGAGTAGCCTGGGTCCGCATTGTGAAACTGGAATTGCTGGTCCGCGCGCGGTGCGGCGATCACGACCACTTCACGCTGGTGCGTCATCAGGTTGAGCCACCCGCCATGCGTGTCCACATGCATGCCCCGAAGATTGACGCGTCCCGGCGCGCGCAGCACCTGCACCGGTTGATTCCCATAGAGGTCCAGGAAACAGTGAAGGCCGTGCTCGACCAGCGCGGTACGCCGCGTCAGGTTGGCTTCATCGTTTCCATAGATCGCGCTGAGTGACGCGCTGAATTCAGGAGAGGGGGACTGGCAGGCGGCCAGCCAGGCGGCCGCGGGCAGGACATTGGCCGCGGCGCTCGTGATCGTGCCGGAATCATTCCGCATATGCCGTGCGGATGTTGAACTGTTGCGAGAGTTGGCGCAAGGCCGTGACCAGTTCAGGTTGGGCGCCCACGCGCGAGATCTCGCCGATGATGTCATAAGACTTTTGGAAGGCCCAATTGCGCGCAATCTCGCGGTCGCCCACCGTGGCTTGGGCCAAGTCAGCGCGGAAGACCAGTTCCTTTTTTTGGTCAAGCGCCCGGCCCGTGAGCCGGACCACAAACTCTTTCACCCCGCTGATTTTGTAGCTCCCGTATATCGTGACCACCTGCCCTTTGTAAAAGTCCGGAATGAGCGAGGGTGCCAGCTCCGCCACGTCGATGCCGCTGAAATTCGCGCGGAGATTCACCAACAGTGGATCCGCCAGCCGCGCCGCGAAGCGCGGGAGTTCTTCATCAATCCGCTCCACTTGTTCGGCAACATGCGCCTCGCCTTTGTTCCGGTACGCCAGGAGGTCCAGGAGATAGCGGTTGACCGTATTGCCCCCGCCGAAGGCGTAGATGCTGTGCACGTGATTGTTGTCCGTGGTCAACCCATTAATGATCGCACGGGCGTCCTGGATTCCCGTGGTCGGCCGTCCGTCCGACATGACCAGCACAATCGCCGGCACGCCTCCCCGCGGCAGCGCATGGAGGACCGGGAGAATGCCATTGTAAACATCGGTCTGCCCATGTGACGGCACCCGCGCGAGAAATGACTTGGCCGCCGCCTTGTTTTCCGGCGTGGCCGCCACTGGCTGGCCCTGGAAAAGCTCGGGCGTCTCCCGGAAGATGACAATATTGAACATGTCCTGCGCGCGCAGGTAGTCCAGCGCGCGCACGACGCCATTTACCGTCTTGTTCAGCTTGAATTGCGGGATGCTCGAGGACGCATCAATGACAAACGTGATGTCTTTCGGCAGGACTTCGATGGATTGGTCCTCCTTCGGGATCACCCGCAGGCGGAAGTATCCCACGCTGTCCCCCGCCGCCGCATAGGTCTCCAGCCTGATGTCCACGAGGTCGTCGATGAAGACATACGGGCTTTCCTGCCGCGCCTTCTGGACGGCTTGCTCGAGTGGTACGCGCGCCACCTGCGGCGCGGGCTC
>JACPGD010000210.1 GCA_016182645.1 Candidatus Hydrogenedentota bacterium
AGCTTGAGAGGGGCGCTGCGTGCTGAAGGGTGTGGTTCGGACGGATCCAGTTGGGCCGTCTAGGACGCCGTTAGTCGCGCTCGGAGAATTGCAGTTTCTCGACCACGTTGACGTTGTACTGGCTCAACTTAATGGGTTCGAGCCCGCTCACCGTAGGCTGGCTCGCCTCCACTACGATGGTGTAGTCGCCCGCATGCTTAAAGCTGCGGCGCAGTTCCAAACCTTCTCCCAGCACCATGCCGTCCAGCTTCCACACGTAGCGTCCGTAGCCTTCGGGCGCCTTGAGCGCGATTTCCGCGTTCGTGCCCACCGACAGCGCCGGCGCGCCGACCACGTTGGTGGTGGCGGTGGTCTTGGCGACGATCACGCCTCCCACGGACTCCGTATACTCGATGACGTAAGGTCCGGGCGTGTTGAACGTGTAGTTGAGGCAATTGGCCTCCTCGCCCTGCGCCACGAGCTGATTGTTGACGCGCCAGGTATAGGTGCGGCCTGGGGTCTTCTCCATATCGAAGCACAAGGTTTGGCCCGTGTAATAGGTGGGCGGGAGCGTCATGGTAATGGTCTCGCGCGGCGAGCGCGTGTAGAGCCCGAGCCGCATCTTGAGATCTTCCACCGAGCATCCCTCGCCCTTCGCCCGATTCTCGAGACAATCCGGCGTATTGTCGAAGGGCGTGTACACGTCCACGGTCACCGGACCATGCGTGGTTTGGATGATGAACTTGCTGATGCCGGATTCAGCCTGCTGGGTCGGTGTAATGGTCATGCTGCCATCGGCGCTGACGATGGTAAAGAAATCGTCGCGCGCATTCTTCCCGGCATAGACCTTGTGGCTGATGACCGCGGTGGCCGGCAGCGGCTGCCCGTTATACGTCAGGTTGATGGACTGCGGTTCGTACGTGTGAAACGTAATCGTGGCCGGCTGCACCGTAATTTGCCCGGCCGCGGCCACGCTAAAGAGCGCACAGATCACGGCCACTGCCGGACCCGTTATGGGGTAGGTTCGCTTCTGATACATGGTTTGATCTCCTCGTCGTCAAGACGGCTGCCTGTACACACTGAACGGGTGCAAGATGTGCGCCAAAGCCGGTGGACGCCCCAAGCCCGATGTCAATCGTGCAGCCTTCCTCGATGGCGGCTAGGTCCTATACGGCATCCCGCGCATGATCTATACAGTGTTACTGACAGAAGAATCTCCCCGCCGCGCCAAAAGTTTCGTGGTTTCTCAGCAGCCTGGTTTCTCAGGGGCCTGGGAACGGATCGGGCGCATCAGGTATCGTATAGCGCATGACGACCCGTGGAACAAAGCTGACATCCTCCCCGAATATGCCGTTCGACTTTGCGCGGCGGGACTTTTCGCTGGCCCCCGCGACGCTCTATCGTGTGGGCGGCCCGGCGCGTCTTGCCTTATTTCCGCGGACGCGCCAGGAGGTGCAGGCGGCTTATGAGTGGATGCTGGAACAGCCGCTGCCGCGCCTGGTGCTGGGCGGCGGTTCCAATGTGCTCATCTCGGATGAGGGTTTTCCGGGCATCGTGCTGTTCACGGTGGAACTGCGCGAACTGACCGCGCTCGGCGATGACCGCTACTACATCGGGGCGGGCGTCGTACTGGATGACGTTGTGCGCGGTCCCATGCTCGAGCGCAATTACGAGGGCGTCGGCGGGCTTACCGGCATTCCGGGGACCGTCGGTGGCGCCATCTTTATGAATGCGGGCACCGTCAATGGCAGCACCTGCCAATGGATGACGTCTGTCGATGTTTTGAAGGCGGACGGCCTGCACGAAATTCCGATGACACCGGATCTGTACAACTATCGCGGCCAGCGGTTCTGCGCGCCCGGCGAAGTCATCCTCGGCGGCCACTTTCAATTCCATCCAGCGGCAACACCGCAACGCCCGATTTACGACCACTATAAGCAGCGCCGCCTCGAAAAACAGCCCCAAGGTTACTGCTGCGGCAGCGTCTTCAAGAACCCAGAAGGCGATCATGCCGGACGCTTAATAGAAGCCTGCGGATTGAAGGGCACGCGCCACGGCGGCGCCGTCATCAGCCCGCTCCATGCAAATTTCATCATGAACGAGCACAACGCCTCGTTCAAGGATATTCTCTTCCTCATTCAGCACACCAAAGAGGCAGTCCGGAACGAATTCGGGATAAACCTGGAAGAAGAAGTACGCATCATTGCTCCTGCCGGAATCTTGTCCCTTGATGCGGCTGGGAAATAAACCCGTTTGCCGGCACGTGCGTGATGCAGGTGTCAGGCGAGACCGACCCTAAGCGTCTGGCTTTTCATAGGTGGCGGTGACGGTGCTGGCGAGGCCGCCCCGAGGGTTGCAGGCAATGTCAATCACCATCCGGCGCGGATGGCAGGCTGCGACCAGATCCTCGAGCATCCGGTTAACCAGATGCTCATACCAGATGCCCACGTCGCGAAACGACAGCAAGTAGTACTTCAGCGAACGCAGTTCCAGGCAGAGACGGTCCGGCACATAGCGAATGGTTACGCGGGCGAAATCCGGCAAACCTGAGAAAGGGCAGACAGAGGTGAATTCATCGGTGGTGGTACTTATCTCCATGGATTGCCCGTGCGGCTTGTCGTAGTACTCATACGCGAAGCATTCCAGACAGGAGGCATCAATCGCCTCCGGTCCCTTGAAAGGCAGTTTCTTATCGTGGGCCTTGAAATGCTGCTCCGCGTCACCGGGCATGGTGGCAGAATCCCTCTTTTTCCCATAAATCATACGGTGAAGCGCCAGGCAGAGACTATCCTGCACTATCCCCCGATGCGGGATGCGGCTCTCAGCCGGTGACCAAGAAGATGATCAAGCCCACCAAGGCCAATACGTAGATTAACGCCCACACTTCAGGCATTTCATTGGCGAGCAACGCGTCAAAGAAACCCTGCGGGGCGGGTTCTCGCCTAATTGCAAGTTTCAGCGCCATGACAAGTTACCTTCCTTTAATCAATGTGCCTCGTGCAATTATACCGCATTCTCGCCAAAATAGAGGCATTGGGACGTCTCCGTCTCCTGCGTGAGGACCACTGTGGGCTGGTGGTTCCGATCCTGCAACCAGCCCCAGACCCATTCGCAAATCCGTTCGCAGGTAGCGATTTCAAGCCCCGGCACATCGTTGAGATACCGGTGGTCGAAAGCCTGATAGAGCGCCTCGAGGTCAGTTTGCAGCGGGTCGAGATTGCGCGCGCCCACTTCCATTCTGTAGCTGTGCCCATGGATCTTCCGGCAATGATGGTCCACCGGCAGATGCGGCAGCGACTGCGCGGCCTCAAAGGTGAAGGCGATCCGCTCCGGCAGCCCGCGAGCGGGATCTTCGGCAAGCCGGCGCGGTGCAAAGCGGAGATCGCCCACGATGCTGACGCGCACGCCCTCGAGCCAGACCGGCACGGGCTGCAAGCGCTCGACGATCCAACGTCTGAGCGCGGGCAGTGTCGAGTCAACCTCCAATCCGGGAAGGTCATTCAGGCAGGCGTGGTCCAGCCGGGCATACAACGGGGCAAAGAGGTGCTTGAGTTCGGCGAAATCCACGACCCAGCCCACCTGCGCATCGGGCGCGCCGCTGGCCAGCACCTCGATGCGGTAGCTGTGGCCATGGAGCCGTTGCTGGGCCGCGGAACCAAGCGGGTTCCGGTGCGCGGCTTCAACGTACATCACTTTGACCAAGTGCGCCCTCACCTAGACTCCTTTCTGCTCCGGCGGCCAAATGAATTTGTGGAGTTGGAGTTGGAAGCGCGCCGGGAGATGGTCCTCGAGCATCCATTCGACAATCTGTTTGGGCGCGATTTCTCCAAACACGGGGGACAACAGAATGGCACGGCACCGGTCACGCAGGCGCCGCTCGCGAATCACGGCGCGCGCCCATTCGTAGTCGCGCCGGCTGGCGATCACCAATTTGATCTCGTCTTGTAGTGGATTCAGGACTTCGAGGTTGGGCCAGAAATTCGACTCGCACTCGCCGCTGTCCGGGCATTTGAGATCCATAATCTTGATCACGTCCGCCGGCAACACATCCACCGGGAGCGAACCGCCGGTTTCGATCAACACCGTATGGCCCCGTTCGAGCAAGGCTTCGCATAGGACCGGGCAGTTCCCTTGTGCGAGAGGTTCGCCGCCAGTGATTTCGACCAGAGACACACCCAACGCCCGGATCTCGGACAGGATTTGCACCAGGGGCATGTCATCTCCACCGGTGAAGCTGTAGGTCGTGTCGCACCAGCGGCAGCGCAGATTGCAGCGCGCGAAGCGAACGAAAGTACACGGCAGCCCCGCCCAGGTGGACTCGCCCTGGATGCTCCGGTAAATCTCGATGATCCGAAGCTTCTCCGCCAGGCGGGCATCGCTCGGCGGAACAGCAGTTTCTGGGGTCGTACTCATCAATTGTTCATCTTATCACGAGGTCAGCCAGGTCTGCCTTTTACTCTAGAAAAAAGGCAACCACGCCGCGGCGTGGTTGCCCCATCAAAGAAACTCTCGACTGGACGGTACTATTTCTTGGTCGCGACGTTGCCGTCAACCACCAGCTTTTCGCCGTCCCAGGTGCCGGTACGTTCCTGGCCCAAGGCGCTCAGGGTGATCTTACCGCCTTCATACTTGTACTGGGCTTCCAGGCCGTCCGGCATGATTCCGGCAATCTGTCCGCCCTTGAGCATGACGGTGTCGCCGTCCTGGAACGCGGCTTCAACGTCGCCAACCTGCCAGGAGGTGCCGATGAGCTTCGCCTGTTGCGGATCAAGTTCGCCGGGGACCGCCGCCGGGGCCGCTGCCGCGCCGGGTGCGGGCGCCGGGGCCGGTTCCGCGGGCGCCGGTGCAGGCGCTGGTTCCGCGGGCGCCGGTGCAGGCGCTGGTTCCGCGGGCGCCGGTGTGGGTGCTGGTTCCGCGGGCGCCGGTGCGGGCAGGTTCTTCAAGTCGTCCAGGTTAATCTTCATGCCGCTGCTTTCCTTGTCCCCCTCGCCGCCGGCCGGCGGGGCAGCCGCTTTCTTGCCGCCGCACCCTGCCACAACCAACGCGATGGTCAAGCTCAGCGCTACTGCAAACCACTTGTTCATCATCTCTCCCCTTTCTGTTTTATATAACCTTGTTGGGACACACGTGCAAAGGATAGTGAGGAGGGATCATAGCAGGTAAAACGGAAAAATCCAAGTGCCGATCAAAAAGTGATGTAACCTTTCAGTGACGCAGGGCGCGGCCCGTGGCGCAAGGACCCATTTCGGGAGGGCGAGCGTACCCGCGAGTTGGCGTAGGGGAAAGGCTGTTGATGCAATGGAACGATTTAACCTGCTCGCGGGTAAGCTCGCCATCCCGAAGGCGCTCGCCCTCCTCATCTCGCCCCCTTCCACTGAATGGTTGCAAAGTGATCGGTCGGCGTCACCACTTCAACTTTATACTCCAGAAATTGCAGTTCCAGAGCATAGAACAGTGTTTCGCCGATTGAGTGATGGCGAGCTTAAGAAATGCAGAAGCGCACAGGAATCCGTGGATCACTTTCAGTCGATGACTTGACATCCGGTCGGGGAAAACGCTATTGTCACGTCATAGCCTGAAGGGGGTGCGGTGTGTCCGCGCGTCCTGGTTTCTGTATTTCCCCGCCTGGTTCGCGGTAAATTCTTTTGTCGCGTGGTTGATAAGTGTGTGTTTTGACTTGATTTAAGGAGATAATCCGGTGAAGATGACGTTTCAGCCCTCGAACATCCGGCGCAAACGTGTCCATGGGTTCCGGGCGCGGATGGCGACGAAGGGCGGGCGGAATGTGTTGAGCAGCCGCCGCCGCAAAGGCCGCAAGCGGTTGACTGTCTAAGATTTTTTGGAGGTTTTGAGCCTGTTGTGCCGGGTCCTTTGGAGCATGAATCCCCTGCTGCGCGTGTGGACGCCTGTGATGTTCCGCGTGAGGAAACGGGGGAGGCATGCGTGCAGCGCGTGCGCCACACTTTCTCCAGGGACAACCGAATTACCTGCAAGCGCGAGTTTGATGAAGTTTTCGCGCAGGGTGAGAAGGTGGTTGGCCGCCAGTTTGTTGGCTACTGGATCCGGCGGTGTGGACAGGGAAGCAAGTTGGGACTTGTCGTATCGCGCAAAGTGGGCAAGGCCGTTGTGCGCAACCGGGTGAAGCGTCATATCCGGGAGTTTTTCCGGAGGGAACGCGCACATTTCGCAGTGGATCTGCACCTGGTGGTCGTGGCACGGCCCTCGAGCGCCCAGATGAATGGCACGGAAAGCGCGGCGGCATTGCGGCAACTGCTCCAGCAGGGAGGCGTGCTCGATGGGTAAGGTGCTCATCGGTTGCATACGGCTCTATCAGCGATTGCTCTCGCCCCTGCTGGGCCGGAATTGCCGGTTTTATCCCACGTGCTCGCAGTATGCGATTGACGCGATTCGCACCCACGGGGTGGTCCGGGGGTGCGTGTACGCGGTCTGGCGCATCCTGCGCTGCCATCCCTTCGCGCCCGGCGGGTATGACCCGGTACCGGAGCGGCCGCACCCACACCACTAGGCTCCACGCGCGCCCCGCTTTGGCGCGGCGCTGGAGTTGATACGCATTGCTGAATGACAATCGAGATAAGGAACTACAGCGCAATCAAATCATCGCGATTGTGCTGATGACCGTTCTGGTGGTGGTCTGGTCGTACTTTTTCCTGCCGCCACCGCAAACGCCACCGCCGGCCCCGGCGCCTGGCGTCACCCCGCCCACCGAACAGGCGCCCGCCCCGCCCGCGGAAGCCGCCCCCGTGACCATTGCCGGCGTGGAACTACCGCCGGTGGCGGAAGCGGCGGATCCGGCGCTGGACGAGGTGGCGCTCGAGAATGAATACCTCCAACTGGTGCTGACGCGCGTGGGCGCGCGGCTCAAGCAGGCGAAGGTCATTCTTGGCAAGGCGGGGGAAGACTCCGTCCAGTTGGTGCCGCCTTCGGAGCACCCGGACGGGGAGTCGGTGTATCCACTGGGGGTGCAGTTCGCTTCGGACTACCTGGGCAGCGAACTTGACCGCCGCCGCTGGGAGGTTGCCCCGGCGTCGGCGGCGAGCACGGCCACGTTCTCGATCCAGGTCGGGGAGACCCTCATTACGAAGACGTTCCGCCTGGGGACGGCGCCACGCGAGGTGGAGGTCGACGTGACGGTAGCCAACATGGGCGCGGAGCCACGGGTCTTCGGGATAGACACGAAGGAGCCGGCGTTCTCGCTGGTGTGGGCGCCGAACGTGCAGTCCGGGGACCTGGGCAAGGGACTGCAACAGGAAGTGGTGTGGCGGCAATCGGGGCAGATGCAGCACCACCAGACCACCGACATTCCCGCGCCAGTCGAGGGGGCGCCCTTCAGCGACCGGGTGTCCGACCCGGAATACGTGGCGATCAAGAGCGCGTATTTCGCGGTGGCCCTGAAGCCGGAGTTCACGCCGGCGGAGGGCTGGGTGCTGGGGAGCGAGGGGCAGCCGGTCTTCAGCACGGCGGTGGCCGCGCCGCGGGTGGTGGCCGCGCCGGGCGAGCAGGTGTCCCGTTCGTTCAAGGTGTACCTGGGCCCGACACAACTGGCCGCGTTGAAGCAGGCGTGGCCGGGACTGGACTCGCTGCTCCAGTTCTTCACGATGTTCACCATCATGGACGTCTTCGCGAAGTTCCTGCTCAGCATTCTGCATTGGTTCTACAGCAACGTCTATGCGAACTACGGCGTGGCCATCATTTTCCTGACGATCGTGGTGCGTACGGTGTTGTTCCCGCTGACGCTGAAGAGCATGCGAAGCATGAAAAAGATGCAGAAGCTGGCGCCCGAGATGGAAAAGCTCAAGGCGGAAGTGGGGGACGATCAGCAGGAACTGCAGAAGCGCATGATGGCGTTGTACCGCGAGCGCGGCGTTAACCCGCTGGGGGGCTGTCTGCCGCTTCTGTTGCAGACGCCCATCTTCCTCGCGTTGTACCGTGTCTACTGGAGCGCGTTCGAGCTGCGGCGCGCGCCATTCATGTTCTGGATCAAGGACCTGTCAGAACCAGACCGGTTGTACACGTTTTCCTTCACGATCCCGATTCCGTTTTCGAGCACGGGGATTAACTCGTTGAACCTGCTTCCCCTGCTGATGGGCGTGGCGATGATCATGAGCACGGAACTGATGCCGAGTTCCGGTGCGGTCCAGAACCAGCAGCAGAAGATCATCATGAAGGTGGTGCCCATCGTCTTCAGCCTGGCCTGTTACAACATGGCCTCCGGGCTGAACCTGTACATTCTGGTGAGCACCCTGCTCGGGATTGTGCAGAACTACTTCGTTCATGTGAGCGATGTTGACGTTCAGAAGAAAGTGAAACCAAGCCGGCCCGCCAGCCGTTCGAAGAACTTCTATACCGCGGCGCTTGCGCGCAAGCGGCAGATGACGCGCGAAGCGAAACGCGAGAAGCGCGCCCAGGCGAACCGCCCCGATGCGAACCGCCCCGATGCGAAAACGAAAGAACCGACGCGCAAGAAATAGCGCGGGGGCATGGCGGAGCTGGTACAGCGGCCCCCAGACGGGCCTGAGGAGACGAGAGGTATGAGAGCAGTGGAAGCCAGCGCGGCAACGCGCGAAGAGGCCATCCAGAACGCCCTGAATGAACTGGGCGTGGAAATGTACGAAGTCGATAAGATCGAAGTGCTGGACGAAGGCAGCCGCGGTTTCCTGGGGTTCGGCGCGCGGCCGGTGCGGGTGAAGGTAGTGGTGGAGCACCTGCCGGAAGAACCGAGACGGAAGAGCGCGCGGCCGGAACCCGCGCGGGAGACACGTGAACAGCGTCCCCCGCGGGAAGAGCGCCCGCCGCGCGGCCCACGCCCGCAAGAAGGGCGCGGCGGCCGCCCGGAGCGCGGCGAGCGGGGTGGCCGTCCGGACCGGCCCCGGCAAGAGCGTGGTCCCCGCCCGGACCGGCCGCAGGAAGCGCGTCCAGAACGAGGCCCGCGCCCAGAGCGGCAGGACCGCCCCGGCCGGCGTGAGCGTCCCGAGGGCCGTGACCGTCAGGAGCGCGAAGCGCGCCCGGACCGGCCGGAACGGCAGGATCGGCCAGAGCCTCCAGAACGGCGCGAGCGACCACCGCGGCCGGAGCGTCCCGCGGCCGCCGCGGAACGCGGCCCGGATCGTGGCCGCGGCGAACGTGATCGTGAGCGCGGCAGAGACCGGGAGCGTCCACGCGGGCCACGGCCAGAGCGGGAGCAACCGCCGGCGCCGCAGGCCGAGCAGGCGGTGGCCGATGCGGAAGCATGGCGGGAAGTGGGCACGGAGATGGAGGAGCAGGGCGCGGAAGCGGTGGCCGTTGAGGCCGGTGCGAAAGCCCGGGAGACCAGCCACGCGGAAGAAGAGAGCTTTACGGCCATTACCGATGACCAAGGGCACCAGGCGGCGGGCGTCTTGCAGGAAATCATCACGCGCATGGGCATCCAGTCCGCGGTGGATTTCACGCGGGCGGAGGACGGCAGCGCCCGGCTGAACGTGGCCACGGAAGACGGCGCGATCCTGATTGGGCGCAAGGGGCGCACCTTGGGTTCGCTGCAATATCTGATGAACCGGATGGTGGCCGGGGGCGATGCCGCGGAGAACACGGAGCGGCTGGTGGTGGATGTTGAAGGCTACGTGGATCGGCGGCGCAGTTCGCTCGAGGACATGGCGCGCAATCTGGCGCGCAAGGCCAAGGACACGCAACGGAACATGCGCCTCAAACCAATGAGCCCGCAGGAACGCCGCATTATTCACCTGACGCTGCAGGATGACCCGGACGTGCGCACGTTCAGCATCGGCGAATCCCTGTACCGCTCGGTGATCATCAGCCCGAAGAACCTGCGCCAGGACCGTGAGCGTCCCTTCCGCGGGCGCGGGCGCGGCGGGCGTGGCCGCGGTCGCGGCGACCACGCCGGGCGGCGTGGCCCGGGGGGCAATGGCCACGAATTGGACGCGGGCCAATTTGGCGACTGATTTTGAAGACACGATTTCGGCAATCTCCACGCCTCCGGGAGAAGGGGGCGTGGGGATTGTTCGTTTAAGCGGGGAGCGGGCGATTGAATATGCGGCGACGGTGTTCGCTTCGAGCAGTGGGCGGGACATCCGGACGGCGCGCGGGCGCGTGTTTCACGGGCACGTGCTAGACGTTGCGGGCAATCGGGTGGACGAGGTGCTGGTGCACCTCATGCGCGCGCCGCACAGCTACACGCGCGAAGACGTGGTCGAGATCAATGGTCACGGCGGGCCGGGGCCATTGCGGGCGATCCTGGAGGAAACGCTTCGGGCGGGGGCGCGCCTGGCAAGGCCCGGCGAGTTCACGCAACGCGCCTTTCTCAATGGGCGCATCGATCTGGTGCAGGCGGAGGCCGTTATCGATCAGATCCGCGCGCGGACCCGCGCGGGACTGCTGGCGGCAAACGCCGCGGCGGGCGGCGTGCTGAGCCGGAAACTCGGCGAGTTGCGCGAGGCACTGCGCCAGGCATTGGCGCGCCTGGAGGCGGCGGTGGACTTTCCAGAAGATGACTTGGGCGAGTTGGTGGACGCCGCGTTGCTGGCCAACATCCGGTCAGTCCACCGGCAGATGCTCGAATTGCTCAAGACCGCCGATGCCGGCCGCCTGTATCGTGAAGGCGCGGTCTTCGCCATTGTTGGACGGCCCAATGTCGGAAAGTCGAGCCTGTTCAATGCGCTGTTGCGTGATACGCGCGCTATCGTCTCCGCGCAGCCTGGCACGACGCGCGACCGGCTCGAGGAATGCGTGAATATCGCGGGTGTGCCGGTGAAACTGGTCGATACCGCCGGGCTGCGCGCCACGGAAGACGAGGTCGAGCAGATTGGCGTGCGACTCGCACGCGAGGCCTTGCAGACGGCGAACCTCGTGTTGTTTGTGCTCGACAGCACGGCGCCCGACGAAGCCGAGGACCGGGCGCTGGCGGAAGAACTGCAAAAACTGGAATCGCCGGTGATCGTGCTGCTGAACAAGAGCGACCTCGCGCCGCAAGTCCCAGTGCCGAAATCCGCGCGGACCTTTGCGGAAGCGCACCCTGTGTCCGCGTTGACCGGCGCGGGGATGCAAGAACTCGAAGAAGCGCTGGGGCGATTGTTGCTCGGCGGGATCAATCTCTCAGCGGATCAGGCCATGCTCACGCGCGTGCACCAGAAAGACAGCCTCCGCCGGGCCGTGGAGGCCCTTGAACGGCTGCTGCAAGACACCACGCTCAGCCCCGAATTCCTTGCGCTCGAATTGCAACTCGCGTTGCGGGCCATCGGCGAGATCACGGGCGAGACCACGCCGGATGATATTCTGGAGATGGTGTTCTCGTCCTTCTGCATTGGGAAATAGGCCGGCGCTGTACTTACCGCTGCGCAGACCTTAGGGTTGGACTACCACGGCTCAATCGTGCGGTAGAAAATGTCCGAGGCGAGTTGTTCGAGGGCTTCGGAGGCGGCACGGTTTTCTTCTTCGCTGGCGAAGGAGCGCACCGTGGAGAGGAAGGTTTCCGCGTTGCCGCGCAGGCGGTCGGAGGACTGGCCGGAGGCGCGCGTGTAGTAGGTAGTTTCCCCGGCCATGAGCGGCTCTTCCCACAGCACCTCCCCGGATTGCTGGTCCGTGAGGCGCACACCCGCCGTCACCACCAGGAGATACTGCGTGACTTCGTCACGGTCGTCAAAGGTCAGCCCCTTCAACTGGTAGTTGAGGATGACCCCCTCGAGCAACAGGTCCGCGTTGTCGCGCTGGACCACCTGGAGCCGGCTGTCGTTGATGAATTTGCGCGTGACCGCATTCGTCAACGGCGCCTGCAAATCATATTCCTTGCCGGCGTCGTAGAAGGGCGAAACGGCAATGGTCTGATATTTCTGATCGAGCGAACTTTGCGTCGTATAGCCGCAGCCCGCCGCCAGACACAATAAAACAGGGGCCACGGAGGCCCCTAAAGAAGGGCGTATCATAGGTTTCCTTGCGCCGACGCCAGGTGTTTCAGACCCACGTTCACGCCCGGGTGCGCGGCAAGCCATTCCTGGGCCTGTTCCGCGGCGGGCGTACCGGCAAACTGGTCGACGACCACCTGGTAATAGATTTTGGCGGACTTGAACTCGCGGCGTTTCTCGTAGAACTGCGCGATTTGCAGCCGGTGCGCGGCCATGCGCTCCATCATTTCACCGCGCATCTTCTGCAACTCCGGCACACGCTCATCGTTCGGATAGCGCTCCACGAAGGTGTCCACCGCTTCCACCGCCAGTTGACTCGGCGATTGGTCGTAGTCTGGCGGCAAGCTGTCCTTGTAATAACACATTGCCAGCCCATAGCTGGCCTCATCGACCCAGTCCGACGCCGAGTAGTCTTCGACCACGCGGCGGTACTCGAAGGCGGCCTCGACATATTCCTCGCGGGCGTAGTGGCACAGACCCACCTTGTACTGGGCCTCGGCCGCCTGCGGCGTGAAAGGCTGGTTATCAATGACCATCGAGTACACCTCGATGGCGCGCTTCAGCGGGCGCTTCTTGTACAGTGCCCACTTGTCTTTCAACTTCTCCTGGCCGCGCGCATACAGCGCGTCGCCAATTTCATACTGCTTGGCAATGGCCTTGTCGTAGAGGTCCGTCTCCGGGTGCGCGGCAATCAATTGCTGATAGGCCTTCGCCGCGTCGAGATAACGCCCTTGGGCAAACCGGATTTCGCCCCGCAGGAACTGGTTCTCATCCGCGAACTCGCTCTCGCTGTAAAACTGCTCGAACTTCTCCGTCTCCCGCCACGCCTTGTCATATTCCCCCGCCACCAAAAGACTTCGGGCAAATTCCATCTGCAGTTCCGCCGTTTCCTTCGGCAGCCGCTTCAGGTTGATCCAGCGCCCCGTCTGGGGCGTCCACGTCCACTGCGCCTGCGCCGTCGTGGCCAGGAACACCCCCAAAAACACCGGCAGTAGAAGGGTCCGGGATAGTGGTCGCATCAAGAATTCTCCGTCTCCAGATAGAGCGGTTCACTCAGCCCCAAGGCAGGCGCTCCTATCGCCCACGCAAAATAGTATCAAGTCCCCCGTTCAAAAGGCAAGACCGCGCGGCACGGCTGGGATAGCGGGGGCCGTACGCTTCGGGGTAGCGGGGGGTTGCCACACCCCCTTCTCCGGGAGCCATCGCGCAGGCCCCTCCGGGGTGTGGCAACCCCGGACTACTCCCCTCCCCTTCCTCCTAGCTCCTGCTCCTTCATCCCTCCTCCTTCATCCTTCATCCTTCATCCCCCTGAACCGCTTCATGGTGCATTCCGCCCAACAGATAGAGTGCACTTTGGAGCCCCTGACGGTTTCGGCGTTCCCCCATGGTGCATTCCCCCGAATGGTGAAGGACCCTCTTTCAAGGGCATCTGTACCACGAATGAGACACGGTGTCAAGAGAAGTATTCAAATATTTGGCGATGGCGTCCAGCATATGGAGGAAAAAATAGATGGCGGATAGTGATTTTGGCGTGGATATGTTAGGATGGGGCTTTGGCGCCAGGGAGCGCGTGGTGAACATCTCCCGGGGTGGTCTTTGTCTCATGTTTACAGCACTGTTATGGCTTGCCGTGGCGGCAGATCCGTCGGCGCCCGCATCGAACGCCGCGC
>JACPGD010000211.1 GCA_016182645.1 Candidatus Hydrogenedentota bacterium
CCCTTCCCGCGGACAAGGATGTCCGCGCTCCCAAGCCGTCATTCCTCCAACGGCAAAGCAATCACGTCCTGGGCTTTGACGTAGGCGTAGTGGCTGTCGAAGGGTTCGTGGTTGACTTGGTGGTTGAGGTAGACGCGGCGGCCGATTTCATGGCGGGCGCTGTCGAAGAGGCGCTCGCAGGCGAGCAGTCCGGTGTCGTGGTGGAGGTAGAAGACTTCGAGCGCGGGCTGCGCGCCTTTGCTCTGCTCTGCCTGCAGGACTTCGAGGCCAATCAGGTAGAAGGGGGCGTTTTCCACGGTTTGCTCCGAGCAATCCTGGATGATGCCGCGCCGTTCGAGGAATTTGAAGAAATGAATGCACGGAATGGTCATTCGCACGCTGCGGTGGTGCGGCGTGTAGATATACACGAATTTCCTGCCGGTGACGTGCTGCTCTTCATACACGTGCTGGCTGTCAAAGAGCGTGAGGATTTCCGCGGGCATCACGTTCGTCCCGGCAGCTTCCTGGATCTCCGTGCGACTGTGCGATTCACGGCGGAAGGAGTAGGCGCTGTCCTTCTTGCGATAACCGAGCGTCCCCTGCGCGCGCAGCACCATGCGCCGATCCGCCATCGCCGTCACGAAATCCTCGGTAAACTGGCACTGGAGGCAGGAGATTTCCGCCCATTTTTCCGAAAGAATGTGCTTGAGTTTGGGATAGTCCAATACGCTCATGAGACCCCCTTCATTTTGCTCACATGTGCAACAGTATTTTCATGGTGCCGGGCGCGGCGGCCCGGCGTAAGGCGTCCAATCCGTCCGTCAAATCATACGCCTCGCTAATCATGGGGCGCACTTCCACCGTACCCATGGCCAGTGCATCCAGTGCCGGCCGGAACGGGCCACAGCGCGAGCCGATGATTGCCACTTCATTGATCACGGGTGGACTGAATTCGAGCGCCGTCGGGTGCGCCACGGTGGTCTTCAGCACAATGGTCCCCTCGGGCCGCACGAGCTCGAGGGCGCGCGCAAAGCCCTCGTGCGAGCCCGTCGCGTCCACAACCACGTCCGCGCCGCGTTCGAGTGGGTCGTCCACGTGCGCGGTCTTGATGCCGAGATCCTGCAACAGGGCCAGCTTCCAGCGGTGCTTTCCGACGCAAATCAAGTTCTTGGTGTACAACCACAAGACCTGCGCCACCAACTGGCCCAACTTGCCATCGCCCAGCACCACGATGCGGTCCTCCGCATCAAGTACGACCTGCTCGGGAATGCGGAAGGCCGCGGCCGTCGGCTCGGCGAACACGGCGACATCATCGCGAATGTTGGACGGCGCCAGATGCAGGTTCTCTTCGGGCAGCGTGAGATATTCGGCGAACGCGCCATTCCGCCGCTGAATTCCCAAGACTGTCCGGTTCAGGCAGTGGTGCGGCATCTCCTTCAGACAATACTCGCAAGCGTGGCAGACACAGTTGATCTCCCCCACCACCCGCTTGCCCGCAAGGTATGGGTTCTTCGCCTGCTGTACCATCCCCACAAACTCATGACCAAGAATCCCGTTGAACCCCATGTAACCGCGCATGATTTCGAGGTCGGTGTTGCAGATCCCGGCCGACAACACCTTCACCAGCGCCTCGCCCTCCGCCGGTTCAGGAAGGGGAACATCCTTTAACCGCAATTCCCCATCCCACACCAGCGCGCGCATGAGCGTCCTCCGTTCCTTCCCGGGTGTTCGTCCCCCCCTCCATTCAACACGACCCGGCCCCGGATCGTCAACCCGCCGTGGCCGGGGCTTCCAGCCCCGCTCCGTAATACTGGGAGCAACTGGAAGCTGGGGACATTCAACAACGTACAGGCCAGCGCGCGGAGATCGGGAACGGGGCTGGAAGCCCCGGCTACCGGTGCACCGACATTTTGGTGGGTTTTGGGTGCCACGGTCAGCTTGTCTGGCCGTGGGGCTACGGAGCGCTTGACAAAAGATCACGCCAAAGTCCATCTTTGTGGGGTTCTGCAAAGCATGCAGCGACGTTCCGCAGGGGACGCCGCTGCCCATCCACGGGGGAGTATCGAATGTTTCACGATAAGATCAACCGGCGCCAATTCATCGCCCGCGCCAGCGCTCCAGTGGCCGTCCTGGCTTTCGGCGCCATCGCCGCGCCGGCCGATAAGAAGGACGAAGACTGGACGCCCCTCTTCAATGGCAAAGACCTCACCGGGTGGACCGCCGTGGGCGGCGCCATGTGGGCCGTGGAAGACGGCCTGCTCACCGGCAAGCAGGGACCAAACTTCGCCGCGGGGGATCTGTACACCGAGACGGAATACGGTGATTTCGAATTGAAGGTCACGTTCAAAATGGTATGGCCCGGAAACAGCGGTGTCTGGTTCCGTTACCAGTCGCATGAGAAGGCCTACCAGGCCGACATCCTCGAATATAAGGACCCGGAGTGCTATACCGGTTCACTCTATTGTGGCGGCAAGATGTTCATCGCGCTGCAGAAGGATCCGAAACTGGAGAAGCGAGACGCTTGGAATACATTCGTCATCCGGGCGGAGGGCGACCGGCTGACGCTGAAGCTCAACGGCGTGCAAACCGCGGACGTCCACGACGACTCCTCATCCCACGGGAAGGTCGGCCTGCAGGTGCACCCCGGCGAAGAGTTCAAAGACATGAAGATTATCGTGAAAGAAGCCCTGATCCGCCCACTTTCTTAGGCGGCCGCCATGTATCCGTGTTTTGTCCGTGTCCGTCCGTGCTGGTCCGTGTCCGTCCTGTCCGTCCACCGGGGAAAAAACAATGGCCGATGCCACCATCCAAACCCGCTACGCCGAGCGCTTGAAACGCTATACGACGGCGCTGCGCAATGAAAAGCCGGACCGCGTGCCACTGCGGCCATTCGCAGCGGAGTTCACGGCGGTCTATGCCGGCTATACCTGCCAGGAAGTCACGCACGATTACACCAAAGCCTTCGACGCCGTGTGCAAGACCGTGGCGGACTTCGATTGGGACGCAGTCGTGCCCAACATGGTCTACGTCTGGACTGGACTGACCCAGGCGATCGGTCTGCGTTATTACGGCGTACCGGGCGTGGACGTGGGGCCTGACACGGGGTTCCAATACCTGGAGCCGCCGGATGACCACGCCTTTATGGAAGCCGACGAATACGACGCCCTGATCGAAGACCCCACACGCTTCCTCTTCACGCGCTGGTTGCCGCGCGTGGCCGCGCCGGTGCAAGCCATGGGTGCGCCGAGCACTTTCGAGAACAACCTCTCGTTCCTGAAAGGCGGCATGGCGCTGCTCAGTTATTTCAGCGCGTTTCCGGTCCAGATTGCGCGCTTGAAGGAAGATTTCGGGATGCCGCCCGCCATCGCGGGCATCCTGAAGGCGCCGCTCGATATCCTCGGCGACAAACTGCGCGGCTACAAGGGCCTCAGCATGGACCTCATGCTGCAACCGGACAAAGTGCGGGCAGCCTGCGAGGCGCTCGCGCCGCACCTGATGCACATCGCACTGACCAGCGCCGACCCGGAGAAGCAGTTCCCGATCACCATCTGGATGCACCGCGGCTGCGTCCCCTTCATTTCGCACGAGCACTTCGATTCGATCTATTGGCCGACGCTCAAGCCGATCATCGAGGAACTCTGGAGCCGGGGGTATCAGACGCTGTTCTATGCGGAAGGCGACTGGAACGCGCACTTGCACCGCTTCGCGGAATTGCCTGATCGGAGCATCATTTACCACGCGGACCGCGGCGACATCTTCGAGATCCACCGCAAATTGGGCCACAAATTCTGCATCAGCGGCGGCGTGCCCAATACTCTGCTGAGCTACGGCACCCCGGACGAAGTGCGCGCGTGTTGCAAGAGAATCATCGACGAGGTCGCGTGCGACGGCGGCTACATCATGGACGCCAGCGCGATCATCCAGAACGACGCGAAAGTGGAAAACGTCCGCGCGATGACCGATTTCACCCGTGAATACGGCGTGTACTAGGGAGAGCACCCATGAGCACCACCACCCCACCACTCCAACCCGGCGTCTGCATTCCCTGGGAAACCAAGCGGGCGGAACTGCCACTCATCAAAGGCGACGAGAAAATCGTGAAAGACATCTGGGAGCAGGTGGACGGACTGGCCTACCAGTATATCTGGCATTTGCTGGTTTCTTTCTGAGGGACCGCAGGGACTTCAGGGACGGCAGGGACAAATACTAGCTTCCAATCTTCCCATAATACTCAATATCTCTTTGAAGTCGCGGCTCTTCAGCATACCCTTGCTTCACAATTTGAGCGTCTTCAGTTCTGGTGTGGCGTCGAAGATCGCCTCTGGACCAAGCCGCTGCCAGAATTCAATATCAAAGCGGTCTTCGGGATCCCCAATCCTGCGGCAAGCTTCAGTGATTTCGCTCATAGAAACGTGTTCTCCCCGGGCGTGTCCCCGGACTTAACTGCCTCTAAACAGTCGTGCGGATTGGGCGGGGGCCGCTACCATTTCAACCATACTCAACACCACATTCGCTTTGTCCCGCAGATTCTTGATCATGATCTCAAATTCCCCGTCGGCGCTCATCTCTGGCGTGACGGGAGCCTCGATCCAAACGCCGTCTTCAAACGATTCGTCGAGGCGGGAGATTTCAGTATTGTCCAGGAAAATGGCCTGGCGGCGGCCGCCCATGAAGTTGTCGCTGTCGATGCAATAGAGCCGGAGGGTGCCGGAGACGCCCTTGGGCACTTGGAGCCGCAGGGTAAGTTCCTTCTCTTGGTAGAGGCAGTAATAAATGGGGGGAGCAAAGCCGGTGTAGACCTGGCCATTGTGTTCGGGCAACGCGTAGCCTTCGGCGGCGAACAGCATGTCCTTTTCCGGCCGCCCACAGCGCATGTGGAAAGTGACCCCGCGCGATTGCAGTTCTTCCGGCGTGGGCAGTTCTTCTTTCCCGGGCCACAACGGGTTGTCCGTGGGCGCGGGCGCGCGCTGTGCGACGGGCGGTAGCGCGGGCAGGGGCGCGTGCGGCTCGGTCTGGTACCAGTACACCGTACTTGAGAGTTCGAGCATGGATCCAGACTTGCCAAACGCCTTCTTGAACCACGTCTCTTCTTTGCCGAATTGGATCAGTACACGCAGCGATTTCTCGAAGGTGATGGCGTCATTAATGAAGAAGCGGTAGGCGGCGGCGCCGTCGAGGAATTCGCGATAGCCGGTCAAGGGGAACACGTTCTCGCTCGGCGGAAAACCCCAACTGAAACCGAACGAATCTTCGATGCCTTGCATCGATACGGCGGGCGTCTGCTCGCCGTCGATGAAGAAGTCTTCGTTCATGTCGACCGGATAGGCCTTGCGGCCCGGCGTGCGCATGGTCACGCCCCAACCCACGAACTTGCCTTTGCCGGTGGCTTCGAGGGCGACATAGGGTTCATCGCCCAGGTAGAGTCCCTGCTGCCGCCAGCAGGCGTGGAAATAGCCCAATTCCGGCGGCAGGGCCTTGGTCTTCCGGTACATGACGTAGGAGTAACAGGGCATCTTCGACATCAATTCTGGCCCCGCCGGCAGCGGACCTTCATACGCCACCACCACTTTCGCGGATGTGCCGAAGGGCATCGGAAAGTAGGTGTTGAAACCGCGGCGTTTGTTGACCACCGCCGTGTTCACCTGCTCGAACTGTCCCGCGGGATCGCCGAAGAAATCCACGAGCGGACAATCCACGCTCGGCGCCTCTTCGCCGTCCCAATAGATGCGCAAGGCAACGTCGCGCCCCAATTCCAGGGTCTGTGGCATCGCGAAGTGGAGCGATTGCGAAAAGAGCGGCAGGGCAACGAATACGGTAAGGGCGGTGCAAAGCATGTTCAGTCTCCCCCGGGCAAGTCTTCTGGCATACAAGAATGGCGAACGCCAATCAGATTATCTTGCGCTTGTTGTAGCGAATTCTCAAGCCCGCTTCCGCGTTCTTGCCTCATGCCGGTCCCGAAACTTCTGGTGTAACTGGTTGATCTCCAATATAAAAAATCTGGGCCTCCGCGGGAGCGAAGGCCCAGAAAGAACTTGTCAGTTGTGTGACCGAGGGGCCTGACGGATTACTCCGACTCTTCCTCGACCTCTTCTTCCTCCTCAACCACTTCTTCTTCTTCCTCCTCCTCCTCCTCGACAACCTCTTCTTCTTCCTCGACCATCTCCTCCTCCTCGACAACTTCTTCCTCTTCCTCGACCACCTCTTCCTCCTCCTCAACCACCTCTTCTTCCTCAACCACCTCTTCCTCCACCGTCTCCTCTTCGTAGCTCACCTCTTCCACGTAGTCTTCCGCGGTGTACTCGGATTCTTCGATGTACTCGGTTTCCGCGACGTACTCCCAGGATTCCGACTCTTCGTACACCTCTTGTACTTCGCTCTCCTCGCGCTCCTCGATGTACTCGAAGAAGGCCCCGCCTTTCATACTAGCGGATTTTTTAGGCAGCGGCGCCGCCTTGTGCGCGGCCTTCTTTACTTGAATGACGCCAAAGCTCTTGATGACCTGCTCGAAAACAGGGCCCCATTTCGTAAACTCTTCCTTCGGTCCGGTCAGCGCCAGAATGTAGCTGGCGCTGTTGCCGAAGGCAATAACATGCCACGAGTGCGGTGTCCCCTCCGTGGCCGCCGGCTTGTCTTTGTACCAGAACGCCTTGCCGCCAAAGGCAAATCCCTTCGCCTTGCTGAAGGGGGTGATGGCCTCATAGGCGCCATCGGCCTTGACGGCCGCCAGCGTATCCTCATAGACAGTGGACAATTCATTGTCCGGAACATCCACGCACTGCACGGCGATCACGAGCGCTTCCTCGGAACCCTCAATCGGCATGCCGAAAACCAGGGCGCCTTCCTCACTGACGAGTTGGAATTGCGCGGGGACCTTCATGACGAACCCAAGAGATTCGCTCTCAAATATTTTCATGTCCGCCGCCGAGGCGGATACGGATGCCGCCAAACAGGCTATCAATGCCGCCACGACAACGCTCCTGAGGGCCGCCGCCCGCACCCAACGTTTGAATACACGAATCGTAGACATTTTCCGCACTCCTTCAATCTTAGAACCGACACCGCGCCCACGCCGGAGATGGATACACTTGTCCGATTATTCACCAGCATTCGGCGGTGCATAGTGTATGCTGTCTCAGGCGGTGCTGTCAATTTGCACCGACGTGTTGCCCCTGAAGCACGAAAAGGATCGATGGGACGGAAAGGAGAAGTTAAGTCTCGGCGGTATAGTTCCAGTGTCGCCAGGTGGGGGCGGGGATAGAAGTGGCGCAGACCCCGGCGTATGCTGGCCCCAGGGCCAGTTCACGGAGCGACCAGGGGTTCCCGGCTAGCTTTGTTCCGGCTTCCAGCAGGGCGAGTGGCCGGCCAGGATCGCAGTCCAGCCTGAAGGAATTGAGCGGGAGATGCAGCCCCTCGCCGCTGGCTTTCACCAGGGCCTCTTTTGCGCACCAGCACCGGTAAAACGCTGGGGTGCGTTCCGACTGTGGCAGGGACTCGAGGGCCGCGAACTCGCCGGGGTGAAAGAAACGGCGGGCAATCAGCAGTATTTCGCGGTGCACGTCCACCTCCTCAACGTCAATGCCCACTGTCCTGTCTCGCGCGACAGCGCAGAGGGCGAGGCCCGCGGTGTGACTGACGTTGAAGTGCAGCGTGGAGGCGCGGTCCTTTTCCATGAGGAACGGTTTCCCCTGGAGGGAGACTTCGATGATTAAGGACTCTGGGGGCATGGCCACATATCGGGCGAGTATGTGGCGCAATGCCCTGCGGGTGGCGGCAAACTGGGCTGACTTTTGCGGGTCACGGAGCCGTTGGGCGCGAGCGCGCTCTTCGGTCGAGAGAATCTCGATGGTGTTGGGCGACGATTTCGCGCCAGAAGGCAGAGGAATCCGCCAGACATCCACGGCGCCTGGAATAAGTCCGAGCGGGCCGGAAGGGCCCCGCCATTGCGTTTCTGCGGATGCAGGGAGGACAGAGATCGATCCCGTTACAGGGCGATCCGTTCGTGGATCCATTGTTTTACCAAATCTGTTGATTTGATGCCCTTCTTGCGCGCCATTTCATCCACCGCTTCGAATTCCGGGACTTCCAGTCGAAGCCGCAATTCAATCTCGCGCTGGAAAATCGGTTCCGTTACCTCCTCCAACTGGTCTTCGAAATCAGTGAGGTCATGCTCATCCCAGAATTGGGCAAGTGCTTTAATCGAATCTGTCTTAGGAATTTCTGTAGCTTTCATCGATGCCTCCAATCATTATAGCCGCGTTTCTCTTTGTCCGTCATGGAGCGGGCCGTAATGGGGTAACCTCTTCCTTCAGGGAAACGGATGATAACGCAGAATGAATACCGCCCGCTCCTCGTCCGCCCTAAGAGGTAGTATACCGGATTCTTGCCTTCTGATTTCGCCCGCTGGATGAAAGATCGTTCGCGAAGCAGACCTCCTCCACTTCACTGGGTGTTACGCCGTGACGTGCTATGTATTACTAACCTTCAAATTCTTGTTGCGCCACGCAGAATCTCTACGGCGGTCTTGCGCACCAAAGCCGTTATCCGAAGTTATTTCGTTCTTTCTCCGTGTTCTCAGTGCGCTCCGTGGTTCAACTTCCCTTGCCGGCCTCCATCTGCGTTTATCTGCGTTATCTGCGTCATCTGCGGTTTTCTCTGCCGCCAATTTGGTTGCGGCTACGCTGCGCTGTGTTCAATGCACTCTTCGGGCCATATTACTTTGTGGATTTTCATTGCAGTATCCCACTACAAACCGGTTCGCATGCACCCACCCTCGAGATTGCTCGCTTGAGGGCGCCACCCAAAGTTGGCGCCCACCTCTAGGTCAGGAATACAACGACTTCGTGCTCGCCTTCGGGTTCTCGAAGCACGTCGTCATGATAGGTCTTTCCGTCCAGCGTGATGCGTTTGACGCGGCCTCTCCCCTGCCAGGTGATGGCGTAGACGGCGTGTTTGTGGCAGAGGTTGGTGACGCGCGAGAGGGGATAGTTTTCGAGCGGTTTTGGGGCGCCGATGTGCCAGCCTTCATGAGAATAGTCGAGGCCATAATGGATATTAAGGACGAGCGCGAAGAAGGGGCTGTTGTCCCAGAACTGACCGCTGCGCGAATGCCGGAACATGCCTGGGGCCTCGGTATCCGGACCGCTGCCCGAGTAGGCGCCAAAGGGCGCGGCGGTCAGGGGAATACCGCCGTCCAGGGCGCGGTCGAGCACCAATTGCAACAAGCGGGCCGCGCCTTCAATCCCGTGCTTCTGGCGCAAGCAGACGTCGACGAGGGCCACAAAGTTGCGCTGAACGAAAGGCGGGAAGGTGGCGCCGCCGCGTCCCGACGCATAGGTATACTCGCCATCAATCCACTCGAACGCCCGCTGGATCTGGTTGGGATCTTCGACCAACTCCAACCAAAAGGGCAGGATGGTTTCGTAGTGTACATACTCCTGGCGGATCGCGGGGCGCATCTGCAAGAGGCTGCGCGCCCAGTTTTGATCGTGGGGCGACGCCAAGGCCGGGTCGCGGAAATCCAAGTAGTTGATGAAGACACTGCGCTCCGCATGCCAGAGGCCCCCATCGAGGAAGGGCGAAATCGCGGCAAACTGGATGGCGCGCGCGGCGTCTGTCCAGGCTTTGGCAAAGGAGAAATCTCCGAGGGCTTCTTCGAGGCTGCCCAGCCGCTGGAGACCCGCGAAGCAGAGAGCGATGAAATACGGCTCCTTGCCCTGGATGACTCCCTGGGCGTCCCAAGTATGGTGGACAATCGGCATGGCCTCATGTTCGCGCCTCAAGGACAGCAGGTGCTCGCCGCAGGTGCGCAACACTGGCAGATGACCTTTGAGCGCTTTGGCGTCCCCGGTGAGTTTGTGGTAACGGCCCGCCATCAGCAGCAAGAGCGCGGCTTCTTCATTGTGCATTTCCCTGTTGGCCTGGGGGGACTGGGCGCAGGTGCGTTGGGCCAGCCAGGCGATGGCGTCCTGGAGGAGTTCCGCCGTGGCCTTGGGGTCGAGCAGGTAGAGGAATTCGCACGCCCAGGCGATCTCGCGCGCGGGGGCGATCACGTCTTCCGGTTCTCCGCCCGTCACGACGCTGGCGCGCGGCAGGATGCCGTTTCCGTCCGTCCGCAGGAGATTGAAAGTCAGGCATCCCAAGCACATTTGCGTGAAGAACGGGCCGAAATCGGCCGAGGCGTCGGCGGCGTGAATCTCCTTCCGGCCAAGAAAGTCCCGGTGGGCCGCGCCGATTCCCCAACTGGCGCTCAACCGCACCAGGGATGAACCTTCCACCACCCACCGCATGTCCCAAAGCGGCTGCTGGCGCTTTTCGGCGGCCTCGTAGTCCCAACCAGCTTCTCCGGGCAGGTGGACCGGTACGCCCGTCACCCCTTCGATGTGAAGCGTTCCGGCGCTCGGCGTTTCGAGCCGGAAACAGTTCTTGGGCGCGGACGAATAGAAGAAGAGTTCCGATTCCTGCTCCGCATCGAGAATCAACGGCTCTCCCCTTGTGGCCGCCACATCGTTCGTCACTTGAAGCCCGCTGCCC
>JACPGD010000212.1 GCA_016182645.1 Candidatus Hydrogenedentota bacterium
AATATTGTGGACCTCTTCGGCAAGGTTGAATACGAACCGTCCTACGATTACAAATCGCTACGACGCAAGAGATAGGTTTGCCGCGGATTTGTGCTAGAATGAAGTCCCTTCCCTTGAACTTATTCATTTCATTTACCAAGGCTTCTTCATGCGCGTAGGTATCATCACCCTCGGGTGTGACAAGAATACGGTAGACAACGAATACGTGGCCGGGTTGTTGGCGGAGGCCGGCTGCGAGGTAACGCCCTTGTCATGGGACGAGGCGCCGGAGTTCCCGCTGGACGCCGCTATCATCACGACCTGCGGCTTCATCCATTCCGCGAAGCAGCAGTCGGTCGATTCCATCGCGGCGCTGGCAGAGCAGAAGCGGGAGCAGGGGAACCCGAAGCGGTTGTTTGTCGCTGGGTGCCTGGCGCAGCGTTACGCGGAGGAACTGCTTCATGAGATCCCCGAGATCGACGGTCTTGTGGGCGTGGGCCAGTTCGATCAACTCGCGCGGATGGTGCTCGGCGGCGAGGATGGTCACGTCGACGCGCATCGCCCTTCGCCGGTCGTGGATATCTATCGTCTGATCCGGCGTCGCCGGATCGAGCAGACGCCGCATGCCTTCCTCAAAATTTCCGATGGATGCAATCATGCTTGCACCTTTTGCAGCATCCCTTCGATGAAGGGGAAACTGCGTTCGGTGCCGCCGGAAATCTTGCTCGACGAAGCGCGCGGCCTGTTGGATCAAGGCGTGCGCGAGTTGAATCTCGTGGCGCAGGATCTGGCGGACTATGGCCGGGACCGCTGGAAGGATTACCGCCTCCCGGAGTTGCTCCGCGATCTTGCCGCCCTCGACGGCGACTTCTGGCTTCGTTGCCTCTATGTCTATCCCGGTGGTATCACGGATCGCTTCCTCGAGGTACTGGCCTCCGAACCCAAAATCGTGCCCTATCTCGACATGCCCCTGCAGCACCTCGACACCGAAACGCTGCACCGGATGAAGCGCCCCCACCGCGAGGTGAACACCGTGCAGTTGGTGCGACGCCTGCGCGAAGCTCTTCCCAATCTCACCCTGCGCACCACCATGATCGTAGGCTTCCCCGGCGAGACGCCCCAGGCACACCAGCGCATGCTCGACCTCGTCGAAGAACTGCGATTCGATCGCCTGGGCGTCTTCCAGTATTCACGGGAGGAGGACACTCCCGCGGCGGCCATGCCGCGTCAAGTGGGCAAGCAGGTCAGGGAAAAGCGCTGGCATGCGGTGATGGAACGCCAGGCAGAAATCAGCGCCCGGCTGAATGAGCGCCGCATGGGACGCCACGAGCGGGTGCTGGTCGAGGCCTATGATGCGGACCAGAGATTATGGGTGGGTCGAAGTGGAGCCGAGGCGCCCGAAATCGATGGCAATATCTTCTTTAGCGCCCCCGGCTATCTCCGCGTGGGCGACTTCGTGCACGTTGAGATTACGGAGCCGGACGTCTATGACCTCTACGGCCGGCAATCCGTTCCGCAGGCGGTTTCGTAGTCCCCCATCTGCATTCGGGCACGTAGTATGAATCGGGCCACGGTTCGCAAGCTCCAGCCTGCACCTGACTCGGAAATTGGCGGCGTGGTGTATTAGGCTTTAGTTATCTGGTACCATTAACGGAGCATCGCCTGGGGACGCTGTAGGGGGGTGACCAAGATTTAGCATGACTGAAGCCGGGTCGTTGGAGTGGGTCCCGCCGCGGAGTTGAAGGGTGGCGTGAATGCATGTCCTAATGCTTGAAGACAGCGTAACCGACGCTCTGATCCTTAAGAAGATGTTGTCGAGCCCTCCCGAAACCTTCCGCGTGCGCCACCTCACCACGCTCACGGAGGCCCTGGCCTCTCTCGACGCTGAATCGTTCGACCTGATCCTACTGGATCTGTTCTTGCCGGACAGCGGTGGCATCGAAACTTTCCACCGAACCCACGCCGCGGCCCCGTATACGCCCATCATCGTGCTCACCAGCGCCAACGACGAGGCCCTGGCCATCGAAGCCGTCCGGCATGGCGCCCAGGACTATCTGTTGAAGAGCGACGTCGCCCCCGCTGTCTTGCAGCGCGCCATGAAGTACGCGGTCGAGCGCCAGCGCCTGGTCGACGACCTCCACCAGCATGTCAAGGAAACCACGGTCCTCCACCGTGTGGCGCAGTTGCTCGTGGAGCCAGAGCAGGAAACCCTGGATGTGTTGCAGCGCGTCGTCAAACTTATCCCACCGGCGTTTCAGTACCCTGACTCCGCTGGCGCGCGCATCACCGTGGGCGAATACTGTGTTTTCTCCCACGCCGCGGATGTGTTTCCGGAACGCTCACTTCAGGAGCGTTTCCTCACCGCCGACCACCGCGAAGGATTGTTGGAGGTCTTCTATGACCACCTACAGCCGCTCGCCTTTCAAGGACCTTTCCTGGAAGAGGAAATCCAGATCGTCCGGACCCTGGCTGAAATGGTCACGTCCTTTTTCGACCGCCGCCATGCATTGCGCGAAATCCGCAACCAAAGGGCAATCTTCCAGGGCGTCCTGCAGAACCTGCCCGTGGGGGTATGGATCACGGATGCCGATGGCAGGTTCGTTGACGTCAACGATGCCGGAGTGGCCATTTGGGCGGGCAAGATAGATGTGGGCATCGACGGGTACGGCCAATTCAAGGCATGGTGGACGGGAAGCGGCGAGCGGATAGCAGGGGAGGACTGGGCCGCCGCTCGCGCCATTCGGAAAGGGGAAACCTCCCTCAACGAACTCATCAATATCGAAGCCTTTGACGGCACCCGCAAGACCATTCTCAATTCGGCCATTCCAATATATGACGATCACGGCGATTTGCAGCGGGTCGTCGTCGTCAACCAGGAGGTTACGGATCTCAAGCGCGCCCAGGACGCGGCGCGCGACGCCGCCGAACAGCGCCTGGCCATTCTCAACGCACTTCCCGCCAATATTGCCCTGTTGAATGGCGAGGGCGAAATCATCGCGGTCAATGAGGGCTGGCGGCAGTTTCTTCGGAGCAATCAGTTCTTTGATGATAGATCAGGAAAAGGCCAGAACTTCCTGGAAATTTTTCAACGCGCCACGCACATGGGGGAGACGGAGGCGCCCTTCGTCGCCATGGGAATCCGGGCGGTGCTCCGGCGGGAAGTGCCTGACTTTGTTATCGAATACTCATTTCCCGCGCCGGACGGCACATGCTGGTTTCGTTTGAGCGCCGGCCCGCTGGACACCTCCCCGGGCGCAGTCGTCATGTACCTGGACATTAGCGCGCGAAAGACGGCCGAGGAGGATCTGCGCCGCCAGAAGGAACTGCTCCAGACGATTTTCGACACTATCCCCGTCATGATCGCCACCTTCAACAAGGACGGACGCCTCGAATGGCTAAACCGCGAATGTGAGCGCGTTTTTGGCTGGCCCATGGAAGTCATCGGTCAGATCGACATATTGCAGGAGATATATCCGGATGCTGAGTACCGCAAACTGGTCTATGACTTCGTTCGCACGGCGTCCAAGGAGTGGAAGGACTTCAAGTCTCTCACGCGCGATGGCCGCCTCCTTACCACCTCCTGGGCCATCGTTCGCCTGAGCAACGGTTCTACCCTATGTATCGGCCAGGACCTGACACACCGCCGCCTGCTCGAGGAACAACTCATGCAGGCGCAAAAAATGGAAGGCATTGGGCGCCTGGCGGGAGGTGTTGCCCACGATTTCAACAACCTCTTGAGCGCCATCCTTGGATACTCCGAATTTGCCGTCGCCTCGCTCGATGAGGCCGACCCATTGCGCGCGGACATCGAGCAGATTCGCAAAGCGGGCGAACGCGCGGCTGATCTCACCCGCCAGTTGCTTGCCTTCGCACGCCGCCAGATTGTCGAGCCGAGGACGCTCGACCTGAATGAACTTATTTCCGCCACGAGCCGGCTGCTGCGCCGCCTCATCGGCGAAGATATCGAACTCGTCATTCTTCAGGAGGCCGATCTACTTCGGGTCCGCGTGGATCCCGGCCATTTCGAGCAGGTGTTGGTCAATCTGGCTGTAAATGCCCGCGACGCCATGCCCGAGGGCGGCAAGCTGTGCATTGAAACGAAAAACGTTCAACTCGATCACACCTACGAGGAGCAGTATGGACGCAGCCGTTCCGGGCCGCATGTCCTGGTCGAAGTGGCTGATACCGGGGTGGGCATGCCCGAAGACGTGGCCGCCCACGCCTTCGAGCCGTTCTATACAACGAAGGAAGTGGGAAAAGGTACCGGTCTGGGCCTTTCAACGTGCTACGGCATCGTCAAGCAGGCCGAAGGGGACATCTGGATTGCCAGCAAACCGGGCGCGGGGACGGCCATCCGCATCTATCTTCCTGCCGTGCCCTCTGTCGTTGCCGCCGCTGAATCGCGCGCACTCGAGGAGAAAGTCAAAGGCGGTGACGAATGCATCTTGCTGGTGGAGGACGAACCTCTGGTCCGCGAAATGGTGCGCAAGGCACTCACGCGTCTCGGGTATCAGGTCCTCGTGGCGGACTGTGGCACCGAAGCCCTCCGTGTGGCGGCGGATGTGCTCGACAAAATCGATCTCCTCCTGACCGACATTGTCATGCCGCACATGGGCGGAAAGGAAGTCGCCGACAAGCTCCTCGAACAGCGGCCCGGACTTAAAGTCCTCTTCATGTCCGGATATACCGAAGATGCCGTTATTCGCAAGCGTGTGCAGGACGAAGGCATCGCCTTCCTCTCAAAACCTTTCACGGCGCGGGCACTCGGCCGGAAAGTGCGCGAAGTGCTCGATAAACCGGTGACTTCCTAAGCATATGGCAGAACTGAAATGGCTTGCAGGCAGGTTACCGGCGTGGTTCTCCTGCCTGCCCGTGCGCCGCACGGTTTCTCTCGATAGAAAGGATCGGGTCATGGCGTGTAAACACTACGTTCCTAGTTGGGTGGGGTGCTGTGTTTTCCTTCTCGCGAGTGTTGGCGGTCTCTGTGGGCACGCGAGTGCCCGCGAACTGTCCCTGGAGCTGCTCCGCGTGCCGGACGGCTTTGAGATCGCACTCTTTACGGATGAAGTGCCCAACGCGCGCTCCCTGGCGCGTTCCGAAAAGGGCGTCCTCTTCATTGGCACGCGAGAGGCCGGCAATGTCTATGCGGTCGTGGATGAAAACCAGGACCATCATGCGGACAAGGTCTATACGATAGCCACAGGGCTGAACATGCCGAACGGTGTCGCGTTTCGCGGCGGCAGCCTCTACGTGGCGGAAGTCAGCCGCGTGCTGCGTTATGACGCCATCGAAGAACACCTCGGCAAACCGCCTGCCCCCGTGGTCATCAATGACTCCTTCCCGAAGGAGGAGCACCACGGCTGGAAATACCTCGCCTTCGGACCGGACGCCAGGCTGTACCTGCAGGTCGGCGCCCCCTGCAATATCTGCAACATAGAAAAAGAGGACGAACGCCACGCGACCATCATGCGGATGAATGCAGATGGCTCGAATCCCGAAATCATCGCCCGCGGCGTGCGGAACTCTGTCGGGATGGACTGGCGCCCGGAAACTCACGAGTTGTGGTTTACCGACAACGGCCGCGACCTGATGGGCGATGAAACGCCACCCGACGAGTTGAACCGCCTGACGAAGGAGGGGCTGCACTTCGGCTTTCCCTATTGCCACGGCAAGAGCATTCCGGATCCCGAACTGAATGGCGGGGAAGAGTGCAGCCAGTTCACGCCTCCAGTACAGGAGCTTGGTCCGCACGTGGCCGCGCTTGGCCTGAAGTTTTATACCGGCGAGCAGTTTCCCGAGGCGTACCGGAACCAAATCTTCATTGCCGAGCACGGATCGTGGAACCGCAGCCTGTCGGCGGGGCCCACGGGCTACCGCGTGATGCTGGTCCGTCTGGATAAATCAGGCGCGGCCACCGCCTATGAGGAATTCGCCACCGGCTGGCTGCGGGACGGCAAAGCCTGGGGCCGCCCCGTCGACCTCCTGCAACTGCCGGATGGCAGCATGCTGCTCTCAGACGACGAAGCGGGCGCCGTTTATCGGATCAGTTTCAACGGGCGCTGAGCCGCCGGGACCTGCGGCATGGCGGTGGGCGCTGTCCTGCGCCGCCCCTTGGTCAAGCCATTGAACAGGATCTCGAGGTACTTGTCCTCGTCAATGAATTCCCAGGCCCAGGTGCTCCAAGGCGCGGGGAGTCCGGCTTCCTGAATCGCGTCCAGCTTCTTGCCGTTACGGATCTGGCTCTGCACGAGCTTGATCGTCTCGGTCAGCATGGTCTCAAAGTCTTTTAGCTCGGTCACGGTCGAAAGGGGCCCATGTCCGGGGATGATGAGGACATCCGGGGGCGCTTGCCCCAGAATTTCCGAAACATTTTCGAGATACCCTTCCACCGACCCGCCGCTATCGAGATCAATGAAAGGCAGGCGGCCCGAAAAGAACTGATCGCCAAGGTGCAGCACGTTCGAGTTGACGAAATAGACGATGCTGTCACCGTCGGTATGGCCGTCCGTCACATGGATGACACGAATCTCTTCGCCGTTGAAGTGGACAGAGACGGCGTTCTCGTACGTGATGACAGGCAGCGCCTCCGGAACATACTTCTCCACTTCCAGCCGCTTTCTCACCTGGGTATGGGCTATCACGGGGGCGGCCAACCCAAAAACCTGGTTTCCCTCCGTGTGGTCCCGGTGCCAGTGCGTGTTCAAGACGTATTTCACCGTGCCTTTCCCCAAGGCCGCCAGGGCCTGCTGGATCTGTTCTGATTCCGAAGCGAACTGATCGTCCACCATCAGCAAACCGTCCGGCCCCACCGAAACCCCGATATTGCCGCCCTTGCCCTCGAGCATATATACGTTTCCCGCCACGTGCTCCACGCGCAGCGCCGTTTCCTGGGGGGCAGCGGCTGGCGGCGTTTCGGCTGGCGGTGTGGTTGCTTCTGGCGCGGGTCCCGTCACGTCCGGCGCCGGTTGATCCTGGGCCAGCGCCCACTGCGCATAGCCACACAACAAGAAGCTGCAAATCCATATCCGCATACAGAAAACTTCCTTTCCGTGATTTTTCACCACTATGAAGAATTGCACGGCCCGCGCGCAAGACCGTAAGGGCACCCCTGTCTGGGTACCCCGACCAACCGTTTTTTTACTTTGCACCACTCTCCCGCTATACTCTAATCATCATCGGTTCGCCGGGACGCGTTGCGAGACGCCCCGGCGCGAAGAGGGAATCTGGTCTGAATCCGGAACTGCCCCGCAGCGGTAAGCAGGAACGAACGGCTCACCATCGCACTGGTCCCCGGCAAAGGGGACTGGGAAGCGGAGCCCAGTAGGACAACGGCCTCGGCCGCGCTGCCTGCAAGTCCGAAGACCTGCCAATGACGGCCGCGCTTGATGCGGCAACAGGACAGGAGCTTCGAGGGAAGCGGCCAGCCATGAAGAGTTACGAGTTACGAGATCCGAGTTGCGAGTTCTCCCTTTCCGCGCATGCTTCCCGTCTGTCCTGTCGCAACGCGCAACGCGCAACGCGCAATTTGCAACTCCCCTCGGGCTTCACCCTCATCGAGTTACTCGTCGTCATTGCCATCATTGCCATTCTCGCCGCGATTTTGCTCCCCGCCCTCGGCCGCGCGCGCTCCGAGGCGAAGTCCATGACCTGCGTCAGCAACCTGAAGCAGCTCTATCTCGCCTGCACGATGTACGCCGGCGAGCACGATGGCCGCAATGTCCCCGCCGCGCCCGACATGTTCGACTTCCTGCTCCCGGGCGCGCCACCGGACCATTTTGGCGGGGCGCTCCGCTGGCACGGCGTCCGGGCCACCCCCAACGCCAATACCGACTTCGATCCGAAACAAGGTCCGCTCGCGGAGTATCTTCAAGATGCCCGCGTGAAGGAATGCCCCGAGTTCTTTGAGTTCCGAAAACGGGGGGAAGTGTCGAATGCCTTCGAGTCCGGCACGGGCGGCTATGGTTACAACATGGCCTACATCGGTTCCACGCAGTTCATGACCGACGACATGATTGAAGCTGTTCGCGCCGGCATTCGCGACAGCAATATCCGGCGCCCTGCCGAAACCGTCATGTTCGCCGATGCCGCCTTGCCGCAGGCCGGCCGTATCATCGAATATGGCTTCATTGAGCCGCCCTTCCCCGTCTCAAGAAGCGCCCCGCACGGCGACGCCAATGCCGGCTACATGATGGCCCCCAGCATTCACTTCCGCCATTATGGCCGCGCCAATGTCCTCTGGGCCGACGGCCACGTCACCTCCGAAAAATGGGAATGGGCGCCGGAAACTAATGTCTTCGGCGGCAGCAACCACCGCTGGGCCACCGGCTGGTTCGGCCCCAGAACCAACTACCTCTTCGACAGCAGCGACAAGTCGGATGTCCCGGTGCAGCCATAACCGCGAGTATTCTGCCGCAGGTCGCCCGCGCCCTCTGCTTGTTCCATGCTGCCTCCGTCCATCCCGTCCATCGTGTCCATTCAGGGCGCGCCTCTGCTCTGCTTTGCTGTGGCGCGGTCTCCCGACCGCGCCACTGGCCCGACCGAAGGTCTCCTCCTCTACTCCACGCCCACGCGCACGGTCCCGCCATGGCGCACCCAGAAACTCACCGTCGCGCCCTCGGCGGTCCGGGTCCAGGTGATGCCGCCGGGGGCGAGCCAGCCGTCCACGGCGGCGGCGGGGTACCAGGCGCCCGCGCC
>JACPGD010000221.1 GCA_016182645.1 Candidatus Hydrogenedentota bacterium
CTATACGATCTCCTTGTGCGGCAGTGATTTCGATACGGTCCTTACGCTGCTTGCGGATGACTGTGGTTCGCCGCTGGTTATCGATTGCAACGATGATTTCTGCGGGTTCCAATCTCAACTGAGCGTCTTCCTGGACGCGGGCGCATCCTATCTCGTTAGAATCGCCGGGTACGACTACTTGGAAGACGGCTTTGATTTGAAGCAGGTGGGCGCTTCGTTCGTCGACGCGGGAAGCTATTATCTGCTGATATCGCAGGGTGGCGGTGGCGAAGGGGAAGGCGAGGGCGAAGGAGAAGGAGAAGGCGAGGGCGAATTCGTCGTCGTCACCGGGTCTGTGGTGGGCGCGGACGGGACCACGCCCGTCTCCAACCTCAACGTTACCTTCTTCTCCAATGACGACTTCTTCTTCTACTTCGAAACCACCACGAATGCGTCGGGCTTCTTCGAACTGGGACTGGTGAGCGGCCACCTCTACGACGTGGGCGTCTTCGGCTTCGGGGATCAGGTGAATGTCCCGGCCCCGCAATATTTCGAGGTGAATCAACTCCTGGACAATGCCGCGGTGGCCGGTGGTGAACAGTTCTCACTGGTACTACCACCGTTCGCCATGCTCTCAGGCCGTACGTTGAACGAGAGCGAAGTCAGCGTGGCCGATGTGGACGTATTCGCCCACGGCGGCCCCCTGCCGCCGCCCAACGACTTATGCAGCGCTGCCGTTGACGTGGCACTTGGCGAGGCCGTGGAAGGCAACACCGCCGGCGCCTCATCCGAACTCTACGACGTGTGCGGGTTCGACGGGGCGGACGTCTGGTATCGATTCACCCCGGAAACTTCAGGGGAATACAATGTTTCCCTCTGCGGCAGCGCCTTCGATACGGTACTTGCTCTCTTTCAAGGGACCTGCGAAGACCTGCTCTTCATGGACTGCAATGACGACAGTTTCTGCGGTTTCCAGTCGGAGTTGACCGCGTCCCTGCTTGCCGGCGAGACCTATGTGATCCGCGTCGCCGGATTTGGGGGCGATTCGGGCGATTTCGCACTTCAAATCAGCAGTGCCACGCGCAAGTCAAGTGTCAAGGCGAACGTGACACCGGAAAAGCCCGCGCCCCGCGCGAACACACTGGACCGCGCCGGGACGGAGCGCCTGCACCGCCTGTATCGCGCCCAACAGGGCGCGCGCGGTCTGCCGCAATTCTATTCGGAAAACGAGGCGCAATCGGGGCCGGACGGCGTCTACGCCATGCTGCTGTTGCCCGGTGGTTATTGCGCCGCCGCAGCGCCACCCGCGGAAAGCGGCACGCTGCCTACGGAAGTCTGCGACATCGTCATCGCGGGCGATACCGTGCAAGACATCGTGCTGCCCTCCGGACTGCTGGTCAGCGGTTCGGTACTCCTGAACGACGGCACCACGCCGGCGCCGTTCACTGGGGTGGGATTGGAAGGTATCGGCTTTGGTTCATTCTACTGGACCGAGGCCGATGCCTTGGGCGCCTACCGGATCACGGTCGGACCTGGCGAGTACCGCGTTTTGACCTGGGGAGGACGAATCGAGGAGGGGGTTTCCGTCCCGGGTTACTTTGCAGTCGATGACGTGCTGCCCCCGCTCCTGGTGACTGAAAGTGTCAGCCAGGATATTGTTCTGCCGCCGTTTTACAAGATTTCCGGTCAGACCATAAACATTGCGCACGAACCTATACCGGGCGTGGACGTCAGAGCGGCGGGTGGCTTCCCCGAGGGCATCCCCCCAGTCAACGACGCTTGTGGCGATGCCATCGAAGTCTTCCTCGATGTCCCGGTGACTGGCAATAGTGCGGCCGCCTCGACAGACATCTTTGACACTTGCTCCTATGACGGCGCCGATGTCTGGTACCGCTTTGTCCCGCCCGTGACCGGCGTGTATACCGTCTCCTTGTGCGGCAGCACCTTTGACACGGTCATCACCGTCTTCAGCGGCGGCTGCGACTCGCCGGTGATTGTGGATTGCAACGACGAAAGCAGTTGCGTGCCCCAGTCCGAAGTGGCCGCGCTCTTGGAGGGCGGCAGCGAGTATCTCCTGCGCGTCTCGGGATATTTTGACGAGACCGGCAGTTTCACTCTCTCCGTCACGGCTGGCGGGACGAAGTCCAAGCCGGCATCAACGCGCTCCTCCGCGCGCGCACCCCGCTGCCGCGCGGGGGATCGGTGGCGGACAGTGCGGCATCTGAAGCCGGGCCCAAAGATGCTCGAGGGCCGCGGGGAGGATGCTCCCAGCCTCTACTCCGAGGACGCCACCGTCTCGCGGGAGGACGGCGAGTATTCGCTGATTGTGCTTCCAGGTGACTTCAACATTATCGGACAGCCCACTACACCCGAGTACGATGAACTCTTCCTGCCCCAAGTGCGCGTGGTGGGCGACCTCCCGCTGGATCTCCTGTTCTCGCACCGGAGCACCGAAAGCCCGCTCAATGACTACTGCGGCGATGCCATGCCGGTAGCGCTGAACGAAACTTATGCGGGATCAAACCAGGGCGCAACGTCCGATTTCCTCGACCTGTGTGCGGCCGACGACACGGAAGTCTGGTACCGGTTTATTCCACCGCAAGCTGGTACGTACACGGTGTCGTTGTGTGGGAGCACCTTTGACACCGTTCTCGCTATCTTGAGCGACGACTGTGCTACCGCCACTGTGCTGGCCTGCGACGATGACGCCTGCGGAGTCCAATCTGAGGTGACGATGTACTGCGAGGAAGGGGTCGCTTATCTCATTCGGGTCGCTGGCTACTACTACGGCGGCGGCGAAGGGGAAGGAGAAGGGGAAGGCGAGGGAGAAGGCGAAGGAGAAGGCGAAGGCGGATTCGGGGCCAGGCGAAAGTCTCTTTCCACGCGTTATACGGCCTCCGGGGAATTCCTTCTTCGCGTGACGGAATTTACGACGGGAGAGGGCGAAGGGGAAGGAGAAGGCGAAGGGGAAGGAGAAGGTGAAGGTGAAGGCGAAGGTGAAGGTGAGGGTGAAGGAGAAGGTGAGGGTGAAGGCGAAGGTGAGGGCGAAGGGGAGGGAGAGGGTGAAGGCGAAGGAGAG
>JACPGD010000222.1 GCA_016182645.1 Candidatus Hydrogenedentota bacterium
CCGCATGCCTCGCTCGACGACGCCATGCAATACGCCCGCAAGATCCAGGAAGAGATCGATTCCATCACTTTCAGCGAACCCTGTTTCCCCACCTCCGCCAAGCTCTGCTTCGGGGTCGTCTCCTGCCAAAACGGCAGCGCCGTCGGCGCCGAACAAATCCTCGGCGAAGCCATGCGCTCCCTCCTCAAGGCCAAAAGCCACCGCAAAGAACGCATCTGCGGCCGCGACCTGAGCAGCCTGTAGTCCCCTCCTCGACTTCTATCCCTGTGTAACTCTTGGCGCAGATCATTTTCGGGCATGCTACCATGGCAGCGCGGGATTGGGGTGTCTGAAAAGTGTTGGAGAATCGATCTTCCCCGCATTGGGAACCTCGGAAGGGAGCCACACGCGCTGCTTATGTGTGGGATTGTTGGATGGGTTGGCTGGCCGGCGGAAGAGCGGCCCCTGCGACGGGCCGTGGACGCCCTGCGCCATCGTGGGCCGGACGGTACCGGCGTGTTCCTGGACGCGGCCGAGGCCGTGGGCCTTGGTCATGCCCGGCTCTCGATCATTGACCTTGATACCGGCGCACAACCACTCTATTCGGAAGACCAGGACCTCGTCTTGGTCTGCAACGGGGAAATCTATGACTTCGAGCGCATCCGGGAAGAACTGATCCAGCAGGGGCATCGGTTCTCGACCCGAAGCGATTCCGAAGTCATCCTCCACCTGTACCAGGAACACGGGCTGGACTTTGTCCATCACCTTCGCGGCGAATTCGCCTTTCTGCTCTATGACCGCGGTGAGCAGAAGCTGTTGGCCGTCCGCGATCGCTTCGGGATTAAGCCGCTCTTCTTCAATATGCAGGACGGGCGCTACGTTTTCGCGTCGGAAGCGAAGGCCATCTTTGCCACGGGTTTCGCCGCGCCGAAGATCAACGTGAACGCGCTGCGGGACTATCTCTCCGGCGCGCTGCCTGACTCAATCTTCCAGGGTATTGGCGTCGTGCCGCCCGGCTGCGTCTTGATGGTGGACCTGCGCCGGCACTCTCACGAGGTCCGCCCGTATTGGGACCTCGATCTCCCGGCCGCGCCGGCCTCCCCCGAGCAGCCCATCCAGTCGGTGCGCGAGGCCGTTCGCGAGGCGGGGCGGCTACGGCTGCGCGCCGACGTGCCGGTGGGTGTCTATCTCACCGGCGGCATCGACTCTTCGATTGTCGCCGCGACCGTCGCCCAGATGCATACGGGAACACTCAAGGCGTTCAATATCGCCTTCCCGGAGGATGAGGCCTTCGACGAATACGACCTGGCCAAACGAACGGCGGAGAAGATTGGCGCGGAGTTCCACACGGTCACCTGTGACCACGAAGCACTGCTCAGCAACATGGAAGACTGTCTCTGGATGACGGAGTTCCCCTTTTTCAATTTCCATGGCGTGGGCAAATTCCTGCTTTCAAAGCTCACGCGGGAACATGTCAAGGTCGTCCTGACCGGCGAAGGCTCGGACGAAACTTTCCTGGGCTACGTCTTCTTTCAGCCGGGAACCGGCAGCATGGCCGATCAGATCACTAACCGGATGAAAGCGGAGAGGCCTCCGAGCAAACGCCTGACGCGGAAGACCATCGAGGCGCTGGGTTTCCTGCCCCTGCCCGAACACGCCGTGAGCCTGTCCGACCGCCGCCAGCGACTCCTGCGGCGCCTGTTCCATCCGCGGCATGTTGCCGCCTTCCAGGAATATCACCCCATCGATCGCGTCAAAGAGCGGCTCAACGGCGCCAAGACCAACGGCCTTTCTCTGGCCCGGCGGCGGCAATATTTCTGGATCAAGTCGATGCTGGCGCCCTACCTGTTGACGATGCTGGGGGATCGGGCGGAGCTGGCGCATTCCGTGGAGGGGCGTACCCCGTTTCTGGACCATCACCTCTTTGAACTCGCCCGGAATGTGCCGGACGAACTCAAGATCAAGGACGGCGTGGAAAAATACATCCTGCGCGAAGCATTCAAAGACGATCTCACGCCCGAAGTGTATGCGCGCAAGAAGTGGCCGTACTCCGCGCCCCCACTCTGGATGCGGCGCGGCCAATCCAAGACCCTCGACCAACTTCTGACGCGGTACATGTCCCGCGAGGCCATCGAACGCAGTGGCATCTTCAACTTCCGCACGCTCCGTGCGCTGCATTGGCTGACGCGGATCATCCCCGTGGACAATGCCGCGAAACGTGCACTGAATTCGCTCTTCATCTTCGTGCTCACGGTCCAGATTCTCGATCATCTCTACGTTCAGGACTTCGAGGGCGCCGTCGCACAGCTCGGCGAAGAGAAGGCAAGAAAATAGGGGAACGTTATCAATGTTCTCCAAAAATATGGGTAACGTCCCGGAAACGTCCCCCTGTTCCCCCCTGTTCCCCCCTGTTCCCCCCTATTCCCCCCTATTCCCCCCTATTCCCCCCTATTCCCATGCTTTTCGTACCGGTAGACATCGCCATACTCGCTGAGGCGCAACGGTGCCGACAGTAGCCCGAGAGCCGCAACCGTGGTACTATTCTCCACACCATGAGCATTTCCTGGAACGAAATTAGACAGCGAGCGATACGCTTTTCCCGAGAGTGGGAAGGCAGCTTGCGTGAGCGTGCGGATGCGCAGACTTTCTGGAACGAGTTCTTCGATGTCTTTGGCATCCGCCGTCGGACCGTCGCTTCCTTTGAGGAACCTGTCAAAACGCTGAAGGGAACCTACGGTTTCATCGATCTGTTCTGGAAGGGCCGCCTCCTTGCGGAGCACAAGAGCGCAGGAAAACCCCTGGACAAGGCGCAGGTTCAAGCTTTCGACTACATTCAGTCGCTCCAGCGCGATGGGCGCGATGACGAAGTTCCCCGTTATATCATCGTTTCCGACTTTTCGCGTATCGTGCTCTACGATCTGGAGCCCGAGGATCAGGGCGAGCTCTTCAAAGGCCAAGGTTTAGCCTTCGTAGAAGTTCCACTTGCAGAACTCCATAAGCATGTCCGTCACTTCGCCTTCATCATCGGCCAGCGGACCCATCGCTTCCGCGAGGAAGATCCCGCCAATATTGAGGCCGCCGGCATTATGGCGGAGCTGCACGACGCGGTGGAGGCAGGTGGCTACACCGGCGACCAACTCGAGCAATTGCTGGTCCGTATCCTGTTCTGCCTCTTTGCAGACGATACTGGCATCTTCGAGGGACCTATCTTCCAAAACCTCATCGAGTATCGAACCCGGGGTGACGGTTCCGATCTCGGTGCGAGGCTGTTTGAACTTTTTGATGTCTTGAACACGCCGGTCGAGGCACGAAATGAGTACATGGACGAAGACCTCTCGGTCTTCCCTTACGTCAACGGGGATCTCTTTGCTCAGCCACTGCGCCTGGCCGGGTTTAACCGCGATATGCGCAACCGCCTGCTGGCCGCCTGCCGCTTCAACTGGGAACGTATTTCGCCTGCCGTCTTCGGTTCACTATTCCAGGGCATCATGGACGACAAGGAGCGCCGCCAGATTGGCGCTCACTACACCTCAGAGCGTGACATTTTGAAGTTGATTAAGCCGCTCTTTTTGGATGGGCTGTGGGCGGAGTTTGAACAAATCAAGAAAGACCGCAGCGTTCGCCGCCAAAAGCGCCTGCTCGAATTCCAGCAGAAGTTGGCAAGGATCAATTGCCTTGATCCCGCCTGTGGCTGTGGCAACTTCCTCGTCATCGCTTATCGGGAACTGCGCCGCCTGGAGCTCGAAGTCCTCAAGGAACGACACGTGAAAGGTAAGCAAAAGCACGAGGAGTTTGATTACGGCGAAGTCGCGAAAATGTCGCTTGTGGACGTAAACCAGTTTTACGGCATTGAAATTGGCGAATGGCCCGCACGCATCGCCGAGACCGCGCTGTGGCTCACCGATCACCAAATGAACATTGAGCTCAGCGAAACCTTCGGCAATATTTTCCAGCGCATCCCTCTTCGGGCAGCACCACACATCGCCTGTAAAAACGCCCTCCGCATGGACTGGAATGATCTCTTGCCCGCAGATCAATGCTCCTACGTGTTCGGAAATCCGCCGTTCGTAGGGAAAGCGTTCCAGAGTGCGGAGCAGAAAGAAGACCTCAAGCTAGTCTCCGACGAAGTGAACGGCAACGGGAACCTCGATTATGTAACTGGATGGTATTGGAAGGCCTCCAACTACATGAAGTGTCGAGAAATTGAGGCCGCATTTGTCTCCACCAACTCGGTGACACAGGGCGAGCAGGTACCCATCATTTGGCATGACTTATTCCAAAAGGGCCTGCACATCAACTTTGCGCACCGCACCTTCGCCTGGCAAAGTGAGGCTCGGGGTGCTGCGCACGTGCATGTGGTCATTATTGGCTTTGGCTTTAAGCCGCGGGAACAGCGCGTCATTTTCGAGTACGATGATATCAAGGGTGAGCCCCAGGCGCGGTATGTTCAGAAGATCAACCCGTACCTGGTTGAAGGCGCGGAAACGTTTCTCCCAAAGCGCACACATCCCCTGTGTGACGTCTCTGAAATGATCTACGGCAGCAAGCCAGTCGATGGCGGATACCTGATTCTGGATCCGCAGGCGCGGGAGGAACTTCTCAAGGAAGTTCCGGAAGCGCGTGGTTTCATCCGGCCCTTCCTCGGCTCGGAAGAATTCATCAATGGGCTTGAACGGTGGTGTCTCTGGCTTCATGAAACGCCACCAGACAAATATAGGCACATAAAGCCGATCATGCGGCGCATCGAGCAGGTGAGAGAGTTTCGGCTGCAGAGTAAGAAAGCAAGAACTCGCGCGGATGCGTCAAGGCCCTATGCATTTTCAGAAATTCGGCAGCCAAGCTCTGACTATATCCTGGTACCTGAAGTCTCCTCAGAACGGAGGCTCTACATACCGATTGGCTTTGTGAAGGCGAACGTGATTTGTAGCAACCTAGCCTATATGATACCAGAGGCTAGCGGCTACGAATTTGGGATCCTGACAAGCAGTATGCACATGGCATGGGTACGCCACGTCTGCGGTCGCCTAGAGTCACGGTATCGCTATTCGGCAAAGCTGGTCTACAACAACTATCCGTGGCCTCAGGACGTTACGACGCAACAGCGGAACAATGTTAAGACCTGCGCGAAGGCGGTGCTAAATGCGCGCCAGAAGTACCTCGACGCAGGTCAGACGCTGGCGGACCTTTACGATCCACTGACCATGCCGGGAGGCTTGCTCAATGCCCACCAAGCGCTGGACCGCGCTGTGGATCGATGCTACCGCGCCAAGAAGTTTGAAAATGAGCGCGAGCGTGTTGAGTTCCTGTTTGGCCTATATGAACAATTTACATCGCCGTTGGCTCCGACGGATCCCATACGCCGGAAAAGGCAGAACTAGCGCGTCTTTCGCGTCCGCTTCGACGGCAGACATTCCTGGGTAACGGAATTCCACCGCGTAGCTGCTCAGCGAAAGGGCGTCGTGCTTCAGCGCGGTGCAGGGTGGAATTAACGCTTGAGGCAAGATCTACTAACTCTCCGAGGTCATGGGTCTTTCGGAATGCCACGCCTGCTTCCTGTAATAACGCTTTCGCGTATTTCTCGCCGCATTGCTGCGCGTGGAAGCACACGGAATCGTAGTTGACGGGCAGCGGCGCCTGCATTTCTCAAAGCATGGAGCGGTAGTCCGCATCCGCCTTCCTCACCCATTCAGCCGTCAGTGGCTTCATACATGACTTTCCCCCGCTCCAGTATCTCGCGGATAAACCAGTCATTATTGCGCACACGGTACGCAATCCAGCCGGGCGTACGCACGAGAAGATCCATCGGAAACGGGGCCCCCCGGCGTGATACGTATTCTCGGATGACGGTGGCCTGCCTGGCGGCGCTGCCTGCGAACGGCATGATCACCAGGATATCCACGTCCGAATCCGCTCCAAAATCACCCTGAGCGTAGGAACCAAACAGAACAATCTTCCGCGGCTGAAAGCGTGCCGCAATATCACGGCACACCGCTTCAATCGAGTCAGGTTTGGCTGCCGGCAGGACACCACGATGAAACGCCAACACGCGCTCTTTGACGTTGTCAGCCCAGTGTTCGGCCAGATAGATGCTTTCCGGATTCATGATAAAAATGGGTGTCCTCTCATCAAGCCTACACCCCCGGCAATGGGGTTGCAACTGCACAGACGGCGCCCTATTCGGTTCCCCGCGTGCGCGAAACCGAAGGTGTTTAATCGCGGTCATTTCTTCCACTATGATAGGCGGTGGAGATGATGGGGGCGTTTCACTGATTAACCAAAGAAGGAATCAAACACATGAGTGACGTTTCGCGGAGATCATTTCTGGGAGGGGCCGCTGTTGGTGCCGCGGCCGGCACCATGATCCTGGGGACCAGCAAGACGGGCTGGGCGCAGGCGAATGAGAAGGTGCGCGTGGCGGTGCTAGGCGTGCGCGGCCGGGGCCGGGACCATCTGGGCGGCTGGCAGGGCTTGCAGAATGTCGAGGTGGTGACGATTTGCGACATCGACGAGAACCTGTTCGAGGGCACGCTGAAGAAGTTTTTCGACGAGAAGAACCTGCCGCGGCCAAAGGTCGAGACGGACATGCGCAAGGTCTTTGAAGATCCCAACGTGGACGCGGTCAGTATTGCCATCCCGAACCACTGGCATTCGCTGGCGGCCATCTGGGCGATCCAGGCCGGCAAAGATGTGTA
>JACPGD010000204.1 GCA_016182645.1 Candidatus Hydrogenedentota bacterium
GCCGTTGTCTCCTGGTGGTGATGCGGATGGCGATGGCATGACAAACCAGGAAGAGTACGATGCGATTATCGGTGGCGGCGGCTCGGAAGCTGACTATGTCGCTTCCGCAAACAATCCGCTGCTGCTGGGCCAGCCCGCCTCGGTGCTGCCGCTGGGTCTGACCGGTCTCGGCGCCATTGTCAGCGCGCTGGCGATCAGTGGGGCCTTCGCGCTGCGCCGAAAGAAGTAAGTACAGTTTGCGGATCAAGGCAAAGGGTGTCTTGATCCCCACGGAGTGATGAGACGGGCCGCCAGGCAACTGCTTGGCGGCCCGTTTGTCGTCTCCATGGCGCACGCCGCTCCTGGAGCGCGGACAGTCTTGTCCGCGACCAGCGCGGCAGACATGAAATGCTTGCCCGGCAGAATGTCTTATGCGCTTCCAGCCCGCGCGAAGGGTGGAATAGCTCCCGAATACTCGTCTACGATAATCTGGATGTGCGTGGTAATTCGATTTCCCGAAAGGGAACAGCCAAGTGGAGCCTTAAAAATGACGCGAGCGGCAAAAGTGACGGTATTTCTGTGTCTGGGCTCATTTCTCGTGGCCGGTCTGGACCTGCTCACCGCCTGCCATGTCCAGGCGGCCCCCGCAGACGATACGACAGCGGGCGCGCACTTGCCAGCGCCCGCGAAAGACATTGCGCTGGCGGCCGCGCCGGGCGAGGCCATCGCGGTCTTTGCGGGCGGGTGCTTCTGGTGTACCGAGGCCGTGTTCGAGGAAGTGGACGGCGTGAAAGAAGTGGTCTCGGGGTACACCGGCGGCGATCCACAGCGCGCCGACTATAAGGCCGTCTCCACGGGCGCCACGGGCCACGCCGAGTCGATCCGCATCACCTATGATCCATCCAAAGTCACCTATGGCAGACTGCTGCGTATCTTCTTCGGGACGCACGACCCCACGACCAAAGATCGGCAGGGTCCCGACGCCGGAACGCAATATCGCTCGGCCATCTTCACGACCTCGGACGAACAAAAGGCCGTGTCAGAGGCGTACATTCAACAACTAGCGGATGCGAAAGCCTTCTCAAGACCGATCACCACCACCATTCAACCCCTCGACAAGTTCTTCCCAGCAGAGGAGTACCACCAGGACTTCGTCAAGAACAACCCGGACTATCCTTACGTGCAGAGGTGGGCCAAACCGAAATTGAAGAAGCTGGAGAAGTTGCTGGAGGAGGAGAGGGTGAATGAGGAATGAGGCTTTCGGTCCACTCATTCCACTCCGTCCATCTAGTCCATCCAGTCCATAATCCACTCACGCTTGACCCCGGCGGCGCAGAAGCGCCCCAGCCACAGCGCTGGAAACCAGGACGGCAGCCGCCGCTAACGTCGTGGCGGTTCTTAGGGCCAGCTCGACCTGCCGACTGCGGCGATGGCCGGTCTTGCAGTAATGGACAAAGTGCTCACAATTGTTGGTGAAAAGGTCGTAGCCTACACTGCCGAGCAGCGCCTCGGCCTGCGTCACAACGGTTTCCACGGGCAGGCACTGTTGCGCATAAACCACCACAATCGCCTCACCACCCTCCAGGAATTCTTCCAGGGGCACGCGACAAACTTGTGCGGCGCCACGACGGAAGGGTTCCCCGCAGAGGTGAATAACAGTGCCATCGCCCATGTCGATGCCGTGGTGGCTGTAGAGCCACCGCTTCCGCCAGACTTTAAGGTGATCGCCCAGAGCCATCGAGTCCTGTCCTTCCGAATCGAATTCAAACCAAACCTAGCCTGAAAATGGCTGATAGTCAAGTGTTTCAGCGCGGGTTTTCTTCCCTGCCCTATGCCTGAGTGTCTTTTTGGTCTTGTTCGCCCTTTATGTCCTTTGGTCTTTTAAGCTGTTGCAAACAGGCGTTTTACACGGAAGGCTCAAGTCATTGGCTTTTTTCGGAAAGCCGGGGTAAAATTGCTCTTGGGTGTGGGGAAACACACCAGGGCGCAACTGGAGGTTATGCCTATGAAGCTCTTGTATGCCATGTGCCGCAGAATACACCGAATTGTGATGATGCCGGATGACGTGATGGGCGTGGAGGGGCCACAACAGATCGTGTCCACCATGCTCCTGGAACCCCGGCGCGTGGCTAAATAGGGCCTGAGTAGTTCAAGCAATCTCTTCCGGGCAGGGATCGGCGCCATGCGGTGTCGTTCCTGCCCGGTTTCTCTTTATCGCCTACTTTTCTGGCGATGCCGCGGGTGCGGAAGCCTTTTCGGCGGACGGCCCCTCCTGCTCAGCCTCAAACTTGAGTGCGGCTGAATTAATGCAATAGCGGAGGCCGCTAGGCTTCGGGCCATCCTCGAAAACATGCCCCAAGTGTCCGCCGCAACGGCTGCAATGCACCTCGGTCCGGGTCATAAAGAACCCTTTGTCTACCTCCGTCTCCACATTCGTCGCCGCAATGGGCTGCCAATAGCTGGGCCAGCCCGTGCCAGAATCAAACTTATTCTCCGAACTGAACAACGGCTGACCGCACCCGGCGCAGCGGTACACGCCTTCCTCATGGTTGTCATGATACGCCCCGGTGAAGGCGCGCTCCGTGCCTTTTTCGCGGAGGACATGAAACTGCTCCGGCGTCAGGCTCCTCTTCCACTCCGCATCTGTTTTTGTAATTTTATCGGGCATTGCGTTGGTTCCTGTTTCTTTTTGGCTGGTTTTCGCCTCCGAGTCCGCCGCCGCGGTTACTGGCGAGCGCCAGCCGCAACCGGCCAGGAGGAGGCTGAACAATAGAAGTGATCTTCGCATATCTGGATTTCCCTTCGCTCCAATGTTTCGACCCTGCATTCGCGGGGGTAGGGCGAGTGTGTCAACACCGTGACGCACAGTTTTGTTTCGGGTCGGAAGGGACGGCACGGACACCAGGAACAATGGGGACAATGGGCATGTCCAGGGAGGCCCGGGTGCGGGCATGGCAATAGTCGTGCTTTTCTGTCCACCTTGAGCTTCGGGTGTCTAAGCCATAATCTGCGGCATCACCTTTCCATGGACGTCGGTCAAGCGGAAATCGCGGCCTTGGAAACGGAAGGTGAGGCGCTCGTGGTCGAGGCCGAGCAGGTGGAGAACGGTGGCCTGCAGATCGTGGATGTGGACAGGGTCTTTGGTGACGCGGTAGCCGAAATCGTCGGTCTCGCCGATGACCGCGCCTCGCTTGACGCCACCGCCGGCCATCCAGATCGAGAAGCAATGCGGGTGGTGGTCGCGGCCGAGGAACTTGCTGCCGTTCCTCGCTTCATTCATGGCAGTACGCCCGAATTCGCCGCTCCACACCACGAGCGTCTCGTCGAGCAGGCCGCGCTGTTTGAGGTCTTTCACGAGCGCGGCCACGGGTTGGTCCATGATCTTACATTTGGCGGGCAACTGGGTGATGATGTCGTCGCCTGGGCTGGTGCCGTGCGTGTCCCAGCCCCAGTCGAAGAGTTGAACGAAGCGCACGCCCTGTTCGACCAGGCGGCGCGCGAGCAGACAGTTATTCGCGAAAGCAGGCTTGCCGGGCGTCACGCCGTAGGCGTCCAGAACGTGTTGGGGTTCCCGGCTGATGTCCATCGCCTCGGGGACGGAAAGCTGCATGCGGAACGCCAACTCATACTGCGATATGCGCGTCAACGTCTCTGGGTCGCCCGCGGCGTCGTATTGAATCTCATTCAGCGCGCGCAACGTATCAAGACTGTCGCGACGCAGCTCGCGGCTCATGCCCGGTGGATCGGAAACATACAGCACGGGGTCGCCCTCCGTGCGGCATTGAACGCCCTGGTAGACCGTGGGTAGGAAGCCGGTGCCCCAGACGCTCTTGCCGGCGTCGGGCGTTTTGTTGCCGGATACCAGCACGACGAAGCCGGGCAGGTCACGGTTTTCCGAGCCCAAACCATAGAGAATCCAGGAGCCCATGCTGGGGCGTCCAAGGCGCGGTGATCCCGTATAAAGGAACAATTGCGCGGGCGCGTGGTTGAACTGTTCCGTGTGCATCGAGCGCACCACGCAGACATCGTCGGTAATCGTGCTGAAATGCGGGAGCAATTCGGAGACCCACGTGCCATCGTTGCCGTACTGCTTGAAAGAATACGGGGACGCCAGGATGTTGGGGTGGCCCTTGATGAACGCGAAGCGCTCTTTTTCGAGCATGTCGTCGGGGCAGGGTTTGCCGTCGTATTCTTTGAGCTTCGGCTTGAAGTCGAAGAGGTCCTGCTGTGGCGGCGAACCGGCGAGGTGGATGTAGATGACGTTCTTCGCTCGGGGTGCAAAATGTGGCAAGCCCCCGCGCAGCGCATTCTCCACTGGGGCCGCGGCATATCCTTCTTGCCGCAGCAGCACGCCCAGGGCCGCCGCGCCAATGCCCGCGCCAAACCTGCCCAAGAAAGTCCGGCGCGTGACGCCCTGCATTCTTTCCAGATTTGTATTCACATTGTCTTCCTCGCTTTGGACATAGGACCCATACGACCTATAAGAATCATTGAAGCCTTCCCGGCTCCCTTCCAGTTTTCCTGCTTTCTAGATTCAAATCTTCGTTACTGTTTCATCCAGGTTGAGAATGACGTTGCAGACGACGGTCCAGGTGGCCGCCTCGGCCGCGTCCATACCGGCAGGCAATGGACCGCGCGGGTTGGTGGCCATGTCTGTGGCGGCGCCGGTGTCCTGTTGGTAGCGTGCCATCGTTTGCTGACAGAGTTGCTCAAGCTGCGCGGATTCGTCCGGTTGTGGGTCGCGCGCCAGCACGGCCCGGAAGGCGAAGTGGATACGCTCGGCAGAGGAGGCGCCGGCCTCGGTCAAGCAACGGCGTGCGAGCCCCTGGGCCGCCTCAATCGAGACGGGATCGTTGAGCGTGACCAGGGCCTGAAGCGGCGTATTGGTACGGTCGCGGCGGACCGTGCAGAACTCGCGCGAGGGCGCATCAAAGGTGGTCATGCTGGGATAGGGGCTGGTGCGTCGCCAGAAGGTGTAGACGCCGCGCCGGTAGCGGTCATCGCCGATGCTCGTTTCCCACTTGTCGTCGCTGTACACGATCATCCAAATGCCGTCGGGCTGGTACGGCATCACGGACGGCCCATACATCTTCTGGCTGAGCAGCCCACTGCTGGCCAGCAGTTGATCGCGGAGAGTCTCCGCGCTCAGCCGGAACCGTGGCCCGCGCGCGAGCAGGACGTTGTTCGGGTCACGCTCCTGGAGTTCCGGCGTGACCTTTGAACTCTGGCGATAGGCCGCCGAAGTGACAATCAAGCGGCAGAGTTCTTTCATGCTCCATTCTTTGGCCATGAATTCCGTGGCCAACCAGTCCAGGAGTTCCGGATGCGTAGGGAGTTCGCCTTGTGTGCCGAAGTCCTGCGGGGTGGACACAATGCCCGTGCCGAAGAATTGCTCCCAGAACCGGTTTACCGCCACGCGCGCGGTAAGGGGATTGTCGACGTCCGTCAGCCATTGCGCGAGGCCGAGGCGGTTGGGCGGAAATTCTGGCTGCATCGGATGCAGCGAGGCGGGAGTGCCGGGCGCAACCACCTCGCCAGGATTGAGAAAGCTGCCGCGGATATGCCGGTGCGTTTCGCGCTGTTTGTCCGGCGGTAATTCCTGAAGGACAGGGATGGTGGGAATTTGCGCGAGCAACACGTCCTTTTCGGCCTGAACACGCAGCTTCTCGGCGCGCATAGGCCCCAACTCGGGAGCGATGGACGTGTAGTACGTGTCGAGCACCTGCTGTTGGGCCGGCAAGCGCTGTGTCAGTGGCGTCTTGATGATGGCCACGATGTCCGCCGGGTGGCCCGTGGCGTTGACCTTGAAATAGAACTGGTGACCACCGCCCGCGTTGGCTATCTTGAGCAGCAGCGTGTTGTCGCCTTGCTTCAAGGTGACAGTAACCACTTCCTGGTCGGGCTCGGCGCCGCGCCCCAAGTGGTGCGAGACGATTTCTGAACCATTGAGCCAGGCCTTGATGCTGTCGTTGCTGCCGAAGGACAGCTTCACCGGCTGCTCGAGAGGACTGGTGATGACACGATAAAGATACGTGGCGCAAACATCACCTTCGAGGATGTTAATGACGCCATCCTGCCACTCGGCATGCTCGACCCAGCGCAGGCCACCTTCGATTTCCGCCGTCAGATCGATCTTGGCTTCGGGCGGGAACGCTTTCGTGAAGGCTTCATCAAAAGTCGCCGCCGGAAAGGGTCCCGCAGCCTGCCAGGGACCGAGCGTCAGCACGCCGTTTTCCTGTTTGGCGATGGCCTCTTCCCACGCGGCACGCTGCGGCTGCAACTCGGGAAGCATGGTCTCCATCCTGCGCTGTGCAAGATCCATCTGTGTGTCCAGCGCCTTGAGTGTGGCCTCCTGCTCCGAGTCCGGCGTGGGAATCACAGGATTCTCGATGGGATACTCATCGTTGTCGGCGGTTTGATTGAAAAATGCGTAGAACTGGTAGAACTCTGTCTGCGTGATCGGATCGTATTTGTGCGTATGACATTGGGCACAGGCCATGGTCAGGCCCAGCCAGACTTCCGCTGTGGTGTTGACGCGATCGATTACCGCGGCATTCCGGAATTCTTCGTTGTCGGTGCCGCCCTCGTCATTTGTCATCGTGTTGCGATGAAATGCCGTGGCGATGATCTGATCGCGTGTTGCGTTGGGCAACAAGTCACCCGCGAGTTGCTCCCTGGTGAATTGGCCAAACGGCATGTCCGCATTCAGGGCGCGGATGACCCAGTCGCGGTACTGCCAGATGACACGTCGCCGGTCCGCCTCATAGCCTTTGGTGTCGGCATACCGTGCGATGTCGAGCCAAGGCCGCGCCCAGCGTTCTCCAAATTGCGGCGAATCCAGCAGCCGTTGTACCACTCTTTCATAGGCGACGGTGCTGGTGTCGTTGAGAAAGGCCTCTACTTCTTGCGGCGTTGGGGGAAGGCCAATCAGGTCAAGGTAGACGCGGCGCAAGAGCGTCGATTTGTCCGCGGGCGGCGAGGGCTTCAGACCCTCCTGCTCGAGACGGTGCAGGATGAAGTAGTCGATACCGTTGATGGGCCATTGTCTGTCGGCGACCTGTGACAACTCTGGCCGCGCGGGCTTCTTGAACGCCCAATGCTCCTCGTACACCGCGCCCGCGGCGATCCAGGCGCGCGTCTTTTCGATTTCGGCCGGGGACAGCTTCTTGCCGGTTTCTGGCGGCGGCATCTTCTTGTCTGGGTCCGTCGAGGTGATGCGCGCCATCACTTCGCTCGCGTCCGGATTGCTTGGGACGATCGGCTGCTTGCCGTCCTTCGCCGTGGCGGTCGCCCCCTCGAACGTGTCCAGCCGCAGCCCGGCCTGCCGCGCCTCCGCGTCAAAGCCGTGGCATTTGAAACAGTTGTTCGCCAAGATGGGGCGGATATCGCGGTTAAACGAGACGGACTCATCTGTCCAGGCGCCCAGCGCAGCCCCTAGAAACACAGACAGAGCAATACGAATATACAAGAAACACTCTCCACGCCGAATTCGGACTGCGCTCGCGCGCAACATAGCACCACGCCCAGGCCGGATGACTGAACATCCAGGCAGTAAAGACATTGTAGCGCCAGGATTGCTAAATTCAAAGGCGGCACACCCGCGCTGAGTAGTGCCGCGCTCGCCGAGCGCAGCACTACTTGACACGACCGCCAGCCAATGGTTCCGCCCCAACACAGTGCCGCGCTCGGCGAGCGCGGCACTACTGGAGACTCCCGCAAATGAAGACTTGCTTTTTCGGCCTGTTGCTGTCTGCCACGGCGACGGCTGCTGAAAAGCCGCTCCACGAGATCCTGCACATCGCGCTCGCGATGGATAGCCCCACCAACGTGGTCATCGGCCGCATCGCCAGACAGCATTGGGAGCAGGCAGCAAGCTACTTCAGGGCATTCAGGAAGCAAGGCCTGACACTACCCGAGCTCGATGTCCTTATTGCAGTTGTAGCCTCGGAGCAGGACCTGACCGTTCTCTGCCGGGACGAGCATTTCGATCAAATCATGAACAGTGGAATTTGCCCACTGAAAGTGACTCAGGTCCTATAGCGAGACATTTCTTGGATCGCATACTAATTGACGAATTCATCGACGCCGCACTAAAAGAAGGGCGCGGGAGGGTTCCCGCGCCCGCATGCCGTCATGAATGCTCAGAACACGTTATCGTAGACCCACTGGAACATGGCGGGCCAACTCTTGGTGACTGGGAACTCGTCCGGATTAGGATACTTGAGGAATTCGACATGGCCGTCGAAGTACAGCGCGTTGGAGCCGCCCGGGACGTGGTTCATCGCCGCGAGGCCGCCCGGTTCCTGACTGATGACGTCCCACATCACGACCAGTTCGCTTTGCGCCATCGCGGAAGCGGCTGAGTTGTTGATGTCGGTGATCATGAAGCGCTCGACGCCTTCGCGCAGCCGGGGAATACTGTCCCCGTGGCCTGCTCCAAAGCCCCCGCCACCGACCGCGCCCAGGTTCAGGTCCCCGTCCAATCCGCCATCATTGGCCGGGCTGGGGTTGGTGATATAGGAGGACATGGCCAGGAAGCCATAGTTGGCCTGGGCGGGCACCGAGATGCTCGCATCGAACGCGAACGGCATCGGGTCGTCGGTGTCAGAGAGGGCATCAAACGCGAACGAGAGATACATGTAGGACGTATCGCCGTGGGAGATGAAGCCGGCATATTGGCAGAGGTGGGTGCCATCATCCACCACTTGGTATACCGGATCGTCGCTCCCCGAATCGTTCGCGTCGGATGGACAATACAACACGGACGGATCGGTCAGGTACTCCGGAAAGATCTGGTCCGATTTCGTCATGAACGTGAATTGATTGAACAACGTCGTGTTGCCGCTTGACATCTTGCAGCCCGGCGACGTATCGGCAGGTCCCCACGGCGGATCGCCTTGGAGCCGCGGCCATTTTTCTCCCTTCGATTCGTTGGAGAACATTTTGCAGACCAAGCCCATTTGTTTCAGATTGTTCTGGCAGGAGGCGCGCCTGGCTGCTTCGCGCGCCCGGGCCAGTGCTGGCAGGAGAATTGCCGCAAGAATTCCGATGATGGCAATAACAACCAGCAATTCAATTAACGTGAACCCCCGTCGTTTCATGTCCCCCGATCTCCTTTTTTCTGGGCACCCCCGATGAGTACCCCCTAATTCAGTGTAGCAGAGACCCGCCGTTTTGACAATATCTATCCAGACTGGGATATTCGATATTGTTGTATTCACGAGACAGTTTTTCTGTTACACTGCAACCATGTATCGACAGGACACCATTAGCGCCGAGAAAACGACGGAGTGAACGGAATGGACACAGTGGGCAGGCGGTTTTGCGGGGAGCGCAAGGGGCAAATGCTATGGGGCGGCCTGCTGGCGACGGCCGCGGCGTGGTCCAGCGTGGTGTTGGCGGGATGCCCCGTGCCTGAGGAGGAGTTTCAGGATCCGCAGCGCCCGTTCCCGCAGCACTCGAACTACGCGACCAGCACGCTGCTGCCCGATCATCGGACGCAGGCGTCGCTCGATGCGGATGTGCGCGCCGCCTACAACCGATGGAAGGATCGTTATCTGGAAGACGCCTCGGGCAGGCGCGGTCCCACGCGATACCGCGTCAAGTTTTCGCGGGACGCGCGCGCGGAAACCGTTTCGGAAGGCCAGGGTTACGGCATGTTGATTGCCGCCTATCTTGCGGGCCATGACCCCGACGCCCAAAAGATCTTCAACGGATTGTGGCGCTTTTTCCGTGACCATCCGAGCACCATCGACGGCCGTTTGATGGATTGGCATGTACCGTCGAATGAGCGGGCGGAACCTGGTGAAGATGACAGTGCATTCGATGGCGATGCGGACATCGCGTTTGCGCTGATTCTTGCCGACACGCAGTGGGGTTCGGACGGGAGTGTGGATTATGCGGCGGAAGCCAACCGTGTCCTCGACGGCATCCTGGCCAGCGAGATTGGGCCCACCTCGCGGCTGCCCATGCTGGGCGATTGGGTGGAGGCCAACGGTGACACGCACAATGAGAACACGCCGCGCAGTTCGGACTTCCTGGTTGCCCATTTCAGGGCATTTGCCGATTTCACTGGGGCGGCGGTCTGGGACGAGGTGGCGGCGGCCTGCCAGGCGGTGGTGGAACAGGTCCAAACTGATTTCAGTCCTGACACGGGATTGCTTCCCGATTTCCTGGTGCCGCGCGGCGGCGGCGGTTTTCAACCCGCGCCGGCGGATTTCCTGGAAGGTCCCGCGGATGGCGCGTGGTCGTACAATGCCGTGCGCGACCCGTGGCGCCTGGGCATCGACGCGGCGCTCTTTGGCGACGCGATGTCACAGGCACAGGTGGCGCGCATGTCGGCCTGGGCGGAAACCGAGACCGGCGGCGTGCCCGCGAATATTCGCGCGGGCTATACGCTGGACGGCACCCCTCTCCCCGATTCCAACTTCTTCTCTTCGATTTTTGCCGCACCGCTGGGCGTCGCCGCGATGTCCACGGACAGCCAGGCGTGGCTGAACGCGGTCTACGACGCGGTACGCGAGACCGATGAAGGGTATTACGAGGACAGCGTGACCCTGCTTTGTCTGCTGGTGATGACCGAGAATTGGTGGACGCCGTGATTCAGGTCTGAAGGGACCTACCGCAGTGACTGCAGAAACGTGCATCAGCCGGACTGAGAGCGCCACAATGGCTACAGTTCCGGCAAGCGGGGTCACCGTAACTTGCAACGTCCCGGTTTTCGCCTGGTTTCCGGAGGTTGTCCCGGATTATGTCGGCCGTCTCCCCGGCAACGAACTGCGCAAAAAATCGGAGATAGCCTGCGCGCAGAAGTCCGAGGCTGACAACAATCAAGGGCAATGCAACAAAGGCGCCCCAAAAGAGATTCTGCGAAATGCTGATTACCAGCAACAGCACCCCAACAAGAAGTCCCAAGAAGCCAAAGAAACGCAGTTGATAGCGCATGGTAGGGGTATTAATCCGATTCCCGTTCATTTCGCAACTCCTGATGGCAGGTATCTTCTGCCTACTATACCCATTCGGCTCGGGTCTTATTCGCCGCCCGCTTTCACAATCGGTTTTGCAGCACGGTGAACCATTTCTTTCGGGGATCACTTAGACGCCCGTACTCATCGGCAGCGAGGATCTTCTTCGTCACACTGTCGTGGACATTGCCGCCGATGACTTCGATTTCACCAGGGTTGACCGCGACAACGATGTCGGCGTGGGAAGCGTATTTTTCGGGGCGGCTGGAGAACCCGATGCCTTCTTCGCGCGCGTAACAGACTAGATCGCCGATGGCGGGAGCGCGCTCTTCGAGGGAACGCCCCCAGAACCCGGCGTTGCGATTGTTGCCGAGGCAGTCGTCGATGGCCTTGTTGATGTAGTCGCTGTGGCGCGCGGAATAGTTGAACTTCGCGCCGGCGCCGGCCACTTTCATCACGTAGGAGACGAAGGCCGCCGACCAGTACTTGTCTGTGTTCAGGCCGGTGTAGTCGAGGCCAACGCCGACGTGCCAGTAGTGACCCACACGCTGCCAGTAGCCGAAGTCGGTCTCGCGATAACCGGTGTTATTCACGTTGCCCTCCTTGTCCTCGATCATGCAGCCAAAGAAACGCCATTCCGCGTCCGCAATGCGCACCATCTCTTCCGCAACACTCGCCATGGCCCTACCCTCGTTCCACGCCTTTGTTGGGCGCTATTATGTCTGGCGGGGGATCAAAACGGAAGCGTCCCCAAGTAGTGCCGCGCGCGCCGAGCGCGGCATTTCTTAAACTTGGGCATCGTGTCAGAGTTGAGGTCCAACTGGCGATGCCGGAAGTGCCGCGCTCGGCGAGCGCGGCACTACTTGAACCCCACGAGCAAAGCGCCACATACTCGTGAGAATCAGCGGAGGGAACGACCCATGACACGACCGGCACTTTTTCTTTCGGCGATACTGTTTACCATTGCGACGGCCTACTCGCAGGACATTCCGCGGCCAGAGCACCCGATGCCGCAAGCGGTGCGCGCGGAATGGCTGAACCTCAACGGCACGTGGGAGTTTGGCGAGACCAACGAAGACGAAACGGCACGCTTTCTGAGCGGGCAGGCGTATCCGGAAAGGATCACCGTCCCCTTCTGCCGCGAGAGTTCGCTGTCCGGCATACACCGGCGCAATTTTGTGAAGAATGTGTGGTATCGTCGCACATTTGAGGTGCCGCGGGACTGGACCAGCCCACGCTTGCGTCTGCACATCGGCGCGTGCGATTGGAAAACACGCGTGTGGGTGAACGGTCAATTCGTCGGCGAGCACACCGGCGGCAATGTGGCTTTCGCGCTTGACATCACAGACGCGGTAAAGCGTGACGCGTCCAACACCGTCGTCGTGCATGCTTTCGACGACACCGCCAGCGGGTTGCAGGCGCTGGGGAAGCAATCCAACCGTGACGGCGAGAGCTATGCCATTTTCTATACGCCCACGACGGGGATTTGGCAGACGGTCTGGCTGGAGGGCGTTGGGGAAATCTTTATAAAGGAATTCCGGATTGAACCACAGCCAGGTTGTGGGAGGGTTTGTCTGAATATCGGCCTGGATTCGCCCCACGCTCTGGGAACGCAGTTCGCTGTACGTGCGGAAGTGCTGCAAGAGGACAAAGTTCTGGTTGGCGAAGAAATCCCAGCGCAATGGCGCGATAACCGGCTTGTGCTTGACCTTCGAGCCGGGCCGGGGCATCCACATCTGTGGACGCGAACCGACCCGTTTCTCTACGACCTGCGATTAAGCATAGTACATAAGGGCAAAGTGCCGGAGCCCTATCAGCTTCTCGATACAGTGAACAGCTACTTCGGCATGCGCGAGGTCACCTTGGACGGTGCTGCATACCTCATCAATGGCGAAGCTATCTTTCAGCGCTTGATCCTGGATCAAGGTTTCTATCCCGATGGCATTTGGACGGCACCGAGCGATGACGCGCTGAAGCAAGACATCGAGATGTGCCAGGCATGCGGCTTTAATGGTGCGCGCCTGCACCAGAAAGTGTTCGAGCCGCGCTTCCTCTATTGGGCCGACAAGCTGGGCTACCTGGTCTGGGGCGAGTTCCCGAGTTTCAATGCCAACTATGGCAACCCCGCCGTGGATTTGCCGATTCTCAACGAATGGGTCGAGATTGTGACGCGCGACCGCAACCACCCGAGCATTATCGGCTGGTGTCCTTTCAACGAGACGCCCGAGGAAGCGGGACACCTCCAACGCGTCACGGTCAACGTGACCCGTCAACTCGATCCCTCGCGGCCCGTGCTCGAGACGAGCGGCTGGACGCACACCCTGCTGGACCCCGAAGTCGCCGATGCGCACGACTACGACCAGAATCCGGAAACGTACCGGCAGCGCTGGACACAGGGGATGCGCTGGGAGAAAGGCATTGCGTTGCCAGAACGCTATGGCGTGTCGGCCATGGGTGGCATTCCCTTCTTCGTTAGTGAGTACGGCGGCATCGGCTGGGCGCTCGACCCGAAAGCCTGGGGTTATGGCAACACGCCGAAGACCCTGGACGAGTGGTATACGCGCTTCGAGGGTCTCACGAATGTCCTGCTCGACAGCCGCTTCCTCTTCGGCCTCTGCTACACCCAACTCACCAACGTCGAGCAGGAGCAGAACGGCCTCTACACCTTCGACCGCCAGCCAAAGTTCGACCCGGCGCGCCTGAAGACCATCCTCACGCGCCAAGCGGCCTACGAAAAGGACCCGCCCACCAGCGCGCACGCCGCACCGAACGTCAATTGGCAAGTCCTCGTCGGCGCAATCCAGGACGGGCCACTCGCGCAGCCGTGGCGCTACACCACCGAAAAACCCGCCGGCAATTGGACACAGCCAGACTTCGACGCGGCAAGCTGGAAAGAAGGACTCGCGCCTTTTGGCAACAAAGGTGGCGAATGGAAGGACAAACTCCGCACCGAATGGACCAGCGACAACATCTGGCTGCGCCAGGAATTCGAGTGCGCCGACCCCAGCTTCGACTACGCCGCCATCGTCCTGCACTTTGACGACGAAACCGAAATCTACGTCAACGGCCAGGAACTCTGGAAACACGACCGCTGGAACAACCGCTACGAATCCTTTGAAGTCACGGACACGCTGAAAGCCGTGCTCAAGCCCGGCAAGAACACCACCACCGTCCACACCCACCTGATCAAAGGCGGGCAGTACATCGACCAGTACATCGACGTGGCTTTGTTGATTGGCAAGAGGTGAAATGCAAACGTTTTGAACAGAACAAAGCACAGGCCCCCCAAGGGGAGGTTTGAATGTTTCGTCACTTTGAACACGCCTTTGATTGGGATGCGCGGAAGGACTTGCTCAATATAGCGAAACATGGCATCGGCTTTGAGCGGGCATCAACTGTTTTTCTCGATCCGAACGCAATCTCAGTGTATGATGAAATGCACAGTCAAATGGAAGACCGCTGGGTCACGCTTGGAATGGATCGCAGCGGCATCGTGCTCGCCGTTGCTCATACTTTCGTCCAGGACTTCGGCACGAAAGGACTTGTTCGGTTAATTTCTGCGCGAAAGGCCACTCCGAAGGAGGTGAGAGAATATGGAATTGGACGATGAAATGGAGCCTGAATATGACTTCTCCAAAGGCGAACGCGGCAAGTTCTATCGAGAGGGAGCAGTCCTCAGATTGCCAATCTACCTGGAGGAGGGACTCCAGGAACGTGTAGCGAATATCGCGCAAAAGAAAGGCAAAGATGTCGGAGAACTTGTCAATCTCCTGGTAAGGCGCGATGTTGAAATCTTTGAAGAGTTGAGCTAGCCGACTCTTAGGTTAGGTCGAATTTCCCCATGCCCCATCTCTAATTCCGAATTAGCTCAAAATATCTCCCCATATAATAGGGCAGCAGAAAGAATGTCCCCTCATATTCGCAATCCCCGCCGCCACCGGTGTCGAGGTCGAAGTGGTCGGAGTTGATGCGGATGTGGGAGCGTTCCTCGATGGGGACGGCGTCCCCGGTGCGGAGCCAGCCGTAGGCCTTGCCGCGTCGCGGGGTGGGGTCGTTGTAGACGTCGAGGCGGTGACTATTCTCGGCGCGCCAATTGATCAATAACTGGGGCGTGCGCACGAGGGTCTCGACCGACTTGGCCAGCGCGCGTTCGCGTTCAGCCTTTGCCTCGGCACTCACATCCTCCCCTTCCTGCGGATACAGCGCAAGGTAAACGATATTGAAAAATGGGTCGTTCTGCCGCGCGGAAAATAACCACGTGTTGTCCAAGGCGAACCGGTAGTGCTGCCTGAGCACCGGGTCTTGTTCATAGGCAATCAGCCCATAGAAACTGAGGAAGGCCAGGTTGTTGTCCCACGGCACCACGGACTCGGGTGGCCACATGCAACGCCCCCGGATGGCGTTGATATGGTAATGGTGCTTGTCGCGCAGGTATTTCGCTGCTTCTGCAAATTTCTGGTCCCCCGTTAACCGCAGACCAATGTTCAGATACGAGAGAATCTCAATCGATTGCAGCCCCTGATCCATCCAACCGTTCCGGCCATTGACATATTCCGGCGACCAGTTGGCCCAGCGCGTCGGCTTCCCATCGTGGTCGGTCAAGGTGAAATTATGATCGACAATATGTTTCGTCATAGCGTGGACGACGTCGGCCACTTCCCTGCGTTCCGCATCGGTCTCGCAGACGAGATCATGATAGACCGCGTAGAAGAAATAATGCCCGCAGGTCTCGTCTGAACTCGTGTCGCATTTCCACCAGTATTTTCCGTCCGCGCTCTTCGGCCAGCGTGGCAGAATGTTCTTCCAGAGCGGGTCGTCCTTCATTTGTGCGAGGTTGCTGGCCTCGGTGTACGTTATATTCGGATCGGGATCGCTGCCATCGGTGGGGATCACGGAGCGCGCCGGAAAACCCGGAATCCCCGTCACATCGAACAACAGCTTGCACGCCTTGAACGTGCGCACCGCCGACTCCTTTGCGGCGGGATCTTTCGTCACCGCATACCGGAACGACTCCGCGGCGCCGTACATGGCCGTGTACAAGCCGTCGTTGTCCGTCGCGCGCTGGGTGGACTTCTCCAGGTTGCCCGGTTCCGGAAAATAACAACGCAAGACAAACTGGCCCAGGCGGCGGTGGCGTGCCTCGATGATGCGCTCAAACTCCGCCGCCTTCTCCTCAAGTGTTTGCTGTCGCGGCACAATGCGCACGACACCCTTCGGGGTCGCTATCCAGGCAGTTCCATCCGCGGCCACCGCAATTCCATTCACGTGATCATCCGGCAGCCACCGCCGGCCCGCGCGATAGAACCAGTGCTCGCCGTCAAACCGGATCGCCCCGCGTTCCGTCCCAAACCACACCACGCCCGGCTGGCCCGATGCCGCACAGGTGAAGTGGGCATACGGCAGACCCTCCTCCCCCGTATACAGCTTCCACTTACCGTCCTCGAAGCGCCCCACGCCCCGCCCTCGCCGAACCCCGCCCACAGCGCCTTGCCGTCGAATGCCAGCGCCCGCACACCGCCGGTGTCCCAACGCCGCTCTCCCTCCACAGCCTGCAAGTCTTCCCACGCTTTTTCTCCGCGCTTGGCGGGAGAATAACGTGACAAATGCTCTTCCGTGGCCACGTAAGTGACTTCGTTGGCCACGGCAGCAGCCAAGACCGGCGAGCCGCCAAGGTGTCTCCCCGGAATGCTGCGCTTTTCTGATAAACCAATATCACGCTGATTCCATCGCTCCCCATCCAGCACGTACCACCCCTCGACCGTTAGCACAGCAGGCTGTCCATCCTTTTGGACATGCACGGTGGCAATCCCGCCTCCTGGCAGGCCGGCCTCCTGGCCGAAGAAAGTCACCGCCTCTTGCGGAAAAGCTTCCTCAAAGGCCTCGGGCGCAAGCGGCGCCATCCCATCCGCAGCCACCACAGAGACGACGACAAGACATATACCCAGCATGATTCAACCTCTCCGATCTGAAAAACGCCACCATTCCCTCGACGATGCGGCTACACTAACCGCTTTGACTCACCAAATGAAAGTGCCCAGTAGCTCCCATTTGCATTGTAAATGGGCGCTGCGGAATTGCGTAATTTCCGTTGCAAAACCGGCTGCTAACGTATAGGCTTCTGAAACGTGGACTCCACGCGATTCAGAAAGGATTAAGACATGCGTCGTTCAAGGCGTTGTTTTCTGTTGAGCACGGCAAGCGCGCTGGGCGTCTCCCCGCTCCTCTTCAACCAGCCCCTGTTCGCCGCTGCCCCTGCAAAGCTGCGGCTCGGCGCTTGTGACTGGTCCCTCCGCGTGAACGGTCCCGAGGCCCTGGCCACGGGGAAGAAGCTGGGCCTGGATGGCGTCGAAATCAGTCCAGGCCCGCCGGCGGATACACTGGCCATCGCCACTCCCGAGACGCAGGCGGCCTACAAGCAGGCCGAACAGGAGACGGGCGTCAAGGTGTCATCCATCGCCTTGGGACTATTGAATGACAATCCCCTCGCCACGGATCCGCGTGCGCCGGCCTGGCTTGAGCAGGCCATCGCCACCGCAAAGGCGCTCGATGCGCCGGTCATCCTTGTCGCATTCTTCGGCAAGGGTGATCTATTGGAAGGCACTGCCATCAAGGCCAAAGAAATGGATGCCGCCGTCGAACGCATCAAGGCCGCCGCGCGGTTGGCGGAGAAAGCCGGTGTCACCCTTGGCCTCGAAAACTACCTCTCTGCCAATGATAATCTCGCCATGCTCGACCGCATCCAAAGCAACGCCGTGCGCGTCTATTACGACGTCTGTAATTCCACCAACAAAGGCTATAACGTGCCTGAAGAACTGAGGATGCTAAAGGACCTCGTCTGCCAGATCCACCTCAAAGACAACAAGGCGCTTCTGGGCCAGGGGGACGTGGACATGCCCGGCGTGCACGACGCGTTGGAGGCAATCGAGTACAAGGGCTGGCTCATCCTCGAGACGCCGATCCTCAACAACGATATGATGGGAAGTTTCAGCAAAAACGCGCTATATTCGCGGAATCTGTTCGGAATCTGACAGGATCCATGCCCCGAAGTCATACCACTTGGGTGATTCTTGAAGGCGTGCGGGATTGCGGCTAAAATTACAGATCCAAAGGGCATCTTTTACGGGGGAACCACGTGATGATCACAGATCGCTTCATTGGTAAGCACCTCCTGTTGGCCGCGGCCGCTCTGATGAACTACGCTGCTCGGGCAGAGGGACCGGCCCTGGAGCCCGTACGGACACCCGCTCAGATTGAGGCCGATTGGGCTCGCCAAGCCGTGGTTCGAACAAACATCACGT
>JACPGD010000206.1 GCA_016182645.1 Candidatus Hydrogenedentota bacterium
GTGTTCCCTTGCAGAATGGCCGTCCCGGTGTCGAGCTGGATGGCGGGTGACCCGGCGCCGCTGTTGTCGAAGTTGTGGAAGTGGCAGGCATTCGCGGTGAACTGCGTTTTCGACGTGCGCAGCCAGACGCACCGCTCGATGGGCCCCCAGAACGAACAATTTGTCAGACTCACTTTCCCGTCGCTGGCCGCCTCCGCGATTTCCAGGCATACCGAGTCGGTGCTCTCCCAGCGGCCCACGAATTCCCCGTTGGTGATGAGAATGCCAGGGAATTGGCACTCCTCGACGAGCACCGCCCGGCGGCAGGAGTCCGCGCCGATACCCAGGAAATTGCCATTGCACGAACCGTTCTTTGTCTTCGAGAACTTGTAGCCGGCGCCGTAGCCGAAACAGAAAGTATTCAGGACGTATTGCCAATCCGTGCGTGCAAACTCGAAGGCCGCGCCGTTGGTGTTGACCCACAGGCAGTAGGGGTCTTTCGGATTGTACGCGACACCAAACGGCCAGAAGTGGCAATTCTCCACGCGGCCGATGTCATAGCAAGCGTCGACGTAGAGTCCGCGATAGCTGGGATAGCCGAAGACATTGCGCACGATGAAGCGCGCGGTCAGATCAAAATGAATCCCCTCGTAGGCGTTCACGATGAGCACATCGAGCACGGCCACATCGTTGACGCCGTTCGCGCCGATGGCGGGCGGATACGGCACGGGTGGCACGTCCTCCTGCCGCCATTCGGGATAGAACACGGTCAGGCCCGCCACGGTGGCCATCTCGCCGCCGAGACGGATAAATGGTTCGCCATCGGGGTTACCGCGACTGGCATAAGCGTGCAAGACTGTACCATCGAGCTGGAGCGGGCGCCCACCGCGATCGGTGGGCGGCGCGTGAAACACGCCTTGCATCGTCACCGCTCGCGGGACTGTTATCGAGCCTGATATGCGGTAGACTCCGGCCGGCACATGCACGACACCGCCGCCCGCCGCCGCGGCTTCATCAAGCACGCGCTGGAAGATGGCCGTGTTATCGGTGATGCCATCGCCCTTCGCGCCCGCGTGGACTACATCCCAATCGGCATAGACGGGCAGGGCGCTGAGCACGGCGCCCACGAAGAAAAGAAATGTCCCCCGCATGAACGGCCCCTTTCTCGTAGTCTTCTTCTTCCTTAAATCCGCAAGAAAATGCGGCGGCGGTACATCCAGTAGAGGATAAGCCAGAAACCCAGCAGGACCGCGGCGCCGTGGAACAACTGTTCGTGGCCCGCGCCGAAGAGTTTGAAGAAATCCTGCCCCAGGTGCGTCTTCAAGTTCGCACCGATGAAGTTCTCGAACAGGTGTGCCATGCAGTACGCGGCAATCGAGTTCATCCCAATGACGACCAGCGGAAAGGCCGACTTCTTGATCTTGGCCCAATCGATCACGGCGTAGAACAGGGCCAGCAACAGCACGCACCAACCGCCGGAGAACAGGGTCCAGCTTGGCGTCCAAATCCGCTTGACGACCGGACAAATCCCCAAGGCGCCGAGCAGCCAGCCTAGGGCCAAGCCGGCGAGCCCGGCAATCACCAGGAGCCGGACTTTGTCCTTCTTCGTGCGATCGCTTTGCAGGAGACCCCCGGCAAGCAGTCCAAGGATCATCGTCGCGAGCGTCGGAATAAAACTCAGCGTGGCGTAGCCGCCGCCGTTGCAAATGAAGGTGCTGGCGCGGGGAAACAGGTTCAGGAACCACGTGTCAAAGGCCCAGGCCAGGTTGGTGTTCTTGTTCCAGTGCGCCGCAAAGCCTGTGGCATTGTGCGCCCAATCGGGCGCCAGGCCGATGGCCACCCAGTCGAAAGCCGGTCCCGGCAGCGGATAGAGCGCAAAGGCGAGCCAATATCCCACCAGCAGCACGGCCACCGCTACCCACTGCACGATAACGGATTGAAAACCGAGCAGGAACAAGAACCCATAGCCCAGGCCGATTTGCGAGAGAGTGTCTTCAAAGGTCCAGTAGGTTTGGGGGGCGCCGGTCGAGCGTAGGAACACGCCGAGCAGGATAAGCAGGAGTGCCCGCCAGAAAGCGTGAAGCGTCATGCGCTGCCTCGACTGGCCGCGGGCCGAACGCGCCACGATAGAGAACGGCAGCGCGACGCCCACAATAAAGGAGAACGACGGCTGGATCAGGTCGTGGAGTGAACAGCCCACCCACGCGACGTGCGACTGATGATAGGCGAGGAAACTCCAGAACCCGCTTTCCGGAAAGGCCTCGGAAGTCGCGCGCAGCCGCAGTACTTCCGCCATCATCAGGAACATGACAAATCCGCGGTAGGCGTCTAACGACGTGAGCCGCTCCGGCATAGGTGCGGGCAAAGACGCTTTCCTGGCGGCACTCTCTTCCATGGACACTCCCCATTAGGACAGGCGTTGCGCAGCGTGGCAGGCGCATACGATACCGCAGAGGCCAGCCGGCCAACAACAAGACCAATTCTGGAAACAGGGCCTATGGACTGATTGGAGCTATTGGCCTGGCGGTTCGGGAACCGGCAGACTCGGCAATCACGCTGTGAATGCCCCAATCACTTTGGCAAACCCTTCCGCGATGTCGTCCATATCCTCGCGCGTACCCAATAACAACCGGTGTTCCAGCCAGATGGATTCTTCGTGACAGGCGTGCTCGCAGTGGGGGCAGCGTTCCGCATAGGCGGCGTAATCGGGCAGGCTGATTCCCGCCGCGCGGAAACGCGCCCTGGTCTCCTCGCTGGTCATGAATGGATTGGCGTAATTGGGGAAGGTATAGCCCGTCAGTGCGGGGATCCCCTCCGCGGCGAGTGCTTTGACGAATTCGTTCCGATGGAGCCCACCCACCTCGCGTGCGTCATAGCGCAACATCGCCAGGTGGTGGGAATGCTTGGTCAACCCCGGATGACTCGCGCTCGGCGTGATCCCCGGCAACTTGGCCAGCTTGTTCACGAGATAGGCGTAATTCTCCATTCGACGCGCATTCTGTTCGAAGAGACGGCCAAGCTGCACGATCCCGATCGCCGCCGTGAATTCGTTCATGCGGTAGTTCCACCCCTGGTGGAAATGCTTGTACCAGACTTCGCCCTCCTTGCGCCCGAAATGATGCAGCGAATAGACCCTCTCGATGTTCTCGCGGTTGTTGGTGATGATCATGCCGCCTTCGCCCGTCGGCAGGTTCTTCGACTCCTGGAAACTGAAACAACCGAAATCGCCGAAGGTCCCGGCATACTGGCGGCCTTCGTACTCGACACCGTGGGCGTGCGCGGCGTCTTCAATCACCCTCAGGTGGTGCTTGCGTGCAATGGCGCCGATCGTTTCCATGTCGCAGAGGTTGCCGGAGAAATGCACCGGCAGAATGGCGCGCGTCCGTTCCGTGATCCGCAGCTCGATCTGGCCCGCGTCCATGTTGTAGGTGGCCGGGTCGATGTCCGTATAGACGGGCACGGCCATGTTGTTCATGATGCACGTGGTCGTGGCGATGAACGTGTAAGGTGTAGTGATGACTTCGTCGCCCGGCTGTATCCCCGCCGCTCGCAGGGCCACCTCGAGCGCCGCCGAGCCGCTGGTGACACCGAGGGCGTATTTTGCCCCCTGCGCCTGCGCAAACAGGTCCTCGAACACCTCGGCGCGCGAGCGGCCCACGATGTTGTTCGCATCGCGTTGGCCGAATTCCGTCGTGCCATAGGCGCAACGCCACCATTTCCCGCTCCGTGCCACCTCCGCGACCGCCCGTGCCTCCGCTTCATCGTGCTGTGGCCACGTGGTGAAGGGCAGCGTCCGCACCGGCGCGCCCCCATGAATCGCCAGTTTCTCTTTGGTCTTCGTCATCGTCATACCCCAGACTCCCTCACAACTCGAAACTCTAAACTCTAAACTCGGAACCTCAACTCCCCTGCACCCACTCTTCGCTGAAGTGAACGTGCTTGATGGTTTCGAGATTATAGCTATACGTAGCGTGCAATGTGCCATCGGCCGATTGGATGATCGAGGGATAGTCGAAACGCCCGCCCTCGATCTTCTCGAGATGCTTTGTCCACTTCCAGGTCTTCCCGCGGTCCTCGGAAATGGAGACGGCCAACTGGTCGCGAGGGCTTTCCTCCACGTCGTTGTAAATCATGAGCAAGTGCCCGTTCTTCAGTGCGAGTGCTTCAATGCCGGCGCCCGGATGCAGCAGGTCCGTGTTCGTCACCGGCCCCCACGTCATCCCACCGTCGCTCGACTCGCTCCTCTTGATCCGGTGCTCCGGTCCGCCGTTCCGGAAGAACGCCAGGATCTGGCCGTCGTCGAACTCGACGGGCGTGGGTTGAGTCAGCCCTGCTTCCGGGACTGGATTCGAGTAGGTCCAGGTCGCGCCGCCATCGCTGCTCATGGCCATCACCGCCACGTCAAAGTTCTCGTTGGAAAGCGGCAGCACGACCGTGCCATCGCGCTTGACCAACGGATGGGCGCGCGGCATCCAGCCGAGCCGCCGCGCCAGCGGTTCCTTCAAGCGCGACCGTAATTCCACAATGAAGCCCTTGGCGCGTGCGGCCAGCTCCGTCTGACCCAGTTCGGCCAACTGTTTCTCCCACGACGCCTGCGTATTGTCGAGCACGGCCTCGAAACCCTGCACGTGCGGCACAAGAATGTTCGACAGCGTCCACACAGGGGCGCCGGGCTTCTCATAGTCCGACGCCACATGGTAGCGTACGAGGCCGCTCCCCCATGACCAGTCGGGTACGCCCATCAACGTGGGATAAATGAGCCACAACCGCTGCTGCTTGTCGATCACCATGCACGGGTTGTTGTCCGATACGCCAAACGTGTCCGCCATCGCGAACGGCGTGTCCCATGTGGCCGCCCCGGCCGGCTTGCGCGCTCCGCCGATACGGACGTTGTCGCTCTTGTCGCGGTCTTTGGCGTAATACCCTTCCGGCAGCGCCGGGCCGTTCTCGTACCAGACCGCCATCAATTGCCCCCCCGGTGTCTCAACGATGCACGACGCATGCACGTGCCCATGCGCGCCGCCCGCGGGATCGAAGACGAACTCCTCTTCGTGCAGCGGCGCTGCCCCCGCCCAAGCCGCCCCCAGCATCATCACAACAAACATCTTTCGCATCGGTTCATCTCCTGTAAGTCATTGTGGTCCCGAGAGATCAGCCCCCAACTCCCCCCTCAGACCAAGCTTGGCAGTGTCTTGTTTCAATCCCGGCTTCATGGAAGCTCCTCCGGTTTTCCCCGATGGGCTTTCACCTACTCTTCCCGGTTGTCGGGGCCGACCAAATCGTCAATACTTGAAATTAGCACCAGCAGGGCATTTGGGCGCCCTGGAATTCGCCAATCTTTCCGAATTCAAACACTGTCGGCATGCCTGACAGTGCGCCATGAGGAGACATCTTGTGAACCCCCTGCTCATTTTGTCCAAAGACTCGTTGACCCATGGTATCTGGACTTACCTCCTGCGCGGGCGCGGATACCGTGTGATTGAAGCCACGCTGGACGAACTTGGGAAGGAGGATGCGCCGATACCCTTCGAGCCGGCCCTTATCATATACGATTTTCACCCGGCGACACCGCTCACGGAAGGTCTGGATAGTCTGGAAATGCTTGCAGACTTATGCCCGGGCATTCCCTTGGTGTTGTTGCTTCCCGCCTCGTGGCCGTCTGCGCACAAAAAAATGTTTCAGGAGTATGCCAGCGGATACCTCACAAAA
>JACPGD010000031.1 GCA_016182645.1 Candidatus Hydrogenedentota bacterium
ACAGACCCACAGCGTGGGTTGGCAGTACTCAGCCTATGAACCCAAAACTCTCAAACCACCTGGACCAAAGATTGAGGACTCGACACGACGATTACTCGTTATCCCGGAGGTCATGAGTCAATCACGCTGACGGAGGTACGTGAAGCTGTCAGGACGGCCAGAAAAGTACGGACTGTCGTTCGCCGAATGTTCAACAGCGGCGCACTCTAAACTCTGCCGACCTCGGCAAGCAGGGTTGCCAGGAAATCCGCCGCCAACTGATGCACTCCTGGCGACGTTGATTCGCGCGGGCCGGCCACGTTGAGCACGCGCACGCGATTGTCCTTCAGCCACGCGACCACCGGTTCCACCCGCGGCTGCTGCAGGAGGTCAGCGGTGAAGAACGGCTTGCCCATTTGTTTTGCACAAGCGAGGGTGTAGGCGGTGCCGCCTTCGGGAGCGGCGGTGGCAAGGACCAGCGTGGCGTCCGCATCACGCACGTTCCACAGCGTGCGCTGCGCATACTCGCGGTTGGGCGTTTCATTGAGGGGATAAATGGCCGGGATTCTCCCGTCCTCCGCGAAGCGGCCGTGCGGGCACCAGCCGCCGCAAGGAATGTCAAGGCGCAGGGCCACGTCAAGCGCCGCGCGATCAACCCCCGTCTGACCACCTGAAATAACTCGCTCGATCATCGGCTCCTACCGTCCGGCCCTCTCGTTTCTTATAATACTTCCTTCACAACGATACATCGGAGGAACCGCCCCCATTATGCGCCCCCCCCCATTAAAGTTCTGGGGAAACTTGCTGCTGCTCCTTGTTTCCAGCGCCATTGCCTTCCTCCTCGTCGAGGCGGGCGCACGATTATATCTGTTTGGTTCCCTCGCCTCACCTGGATTGTCCCACGACAAACTGCTCAACGTGCCGCACCCGGAACGTGGGTGGCAACTGCTGCCGGACGAGACCGTCCTCAGCCGCACGCTGGACTACGTCGTTAGCACCCACACGAACCACCGCGGGCTGAACGACGACGACACGCCCTACGAAAAGCCGCCGGGCGTTTTCCGTATCGTTGTCCTGGGCGACAGCTTCATGTTTGGCAAGGAAATCGAGCGCACCCAGGGCCTGCCCGCGCTGCTCGAGACGCAGCTCAAGGAACGCCGCGTCGAGGTCATCAACCTTGGCGTTATCGGGTACGGCACGATTCAAGAGTGTCTGCTCCTTCGCGAGGAAGGATTAAAGTACCAGCCGGATCTCGTGCTGCTCGGCTTCTATGCGTTCAATGATATCCGGGACAACAGCAAGGCGCTGAACGAACTGATGTGGGGGCCGCAGGTGATTCTGACGTGGGGGAGACCCTATGCAGGCGGGGACAATGCGAAGGGGGCCTTGAAATTTGAGTTCCCAGACATCCACCGTCTCCGGCGCGCAAACTTCGAGCGGCGCGAGCGTTTCACCAAAGAATACGAAATGGCACCCACCTATTCACGCCTGGCCACTAGCATGCTCACGCGTTATGTACTCCGCCAGTGGTTGAAGAAAATGCAGCCGCTCGAGTTTGACCCCGCGGTCCTGTTCGGCCCTTACCTGGAGGGCGATGCCATTCCTCATGCTGCCGAATGGAAGCAGGCTTGGGACACTACCGAGCGCGTCTTGCTCGCCACGCGTGACACCGCGCGAGAGGCCGGCGCCAAGTTCGCCATTTTCACCATTCCGTCGCGTTTCCAGGTGGATGCCCACTATCGTGAGATGGTGGCCGATCAAGTAGCCGGACTGAAGTTTGATTTACAGAAGCCTGAGAAGCAATTGGTTGATTTCGGCCAGCAAGAGGGTATTCCTGTCCTGGATCTCACACCGGTATTCTCGGAAGTCCAGGAGAAACAGGGAACTCCTCTACACCATCAACTGGAAGATGAACACTGGAACCCCAACGGCCACGCCCTCGCCGCAACAGCCGTGCGGAAGTTCTTGGAAGAACAGCGGCTGTTGCCCTGATCTTGAGTATCAGGCCATATTTATCAGCCGCGCGTGCTTGAGCGAAATCGCTGGCAGCCGCTTGAGTGTCTGATGAACCGGATCAACTTCAATGCCAACAGACTCAAGCGCAGTGACTCCAAGAAGAGGTTCCGTACCGGAATCGCCGAAGATCACGCGTCCGGCAGTGGTTTCACCCATAAACTCAATTTGAACCAAGCCAAACATGTATTCCTTTACTGTCCCGTCTGCCAGCTCATAGCTCATTTTGCCCTTCGGCTCAATCCCCATTTTCTTGAGGTCGTCTCCGGGCGCCATGCAGTCTGTTGCGCCTGTATCCACCAAAAAGAGGGCCTCATAGGTCTTTTCCGGCTCAGCCATGTTCACAAGTCTTGTTGTTACTCTTGTGAGTCCCATTTCTGGTCCCTTCGTGTTAGCGGTACGATGTACATGGTTTAAGCATAGCACAGAGCCACTCGAATCGGTTGCCCTTCGTGGTGGGTGCTCAAGGCGCAATCTTCTTGCACTCAGTCCCAGTCAGCGGGCACGCCTTTCATTAGAATAACGCACTGACCGCGCTCCAGTGTCACCAGCACGCGTCCCGGGACCGTGGAGCGGACCTTGCATATCATGCAGTTCATCTTACTTTCACTGTCCGCGAGCTTTCGTCAAACACCCATTTGTAGCAACCACTATAGTCCTATCACTTGCGCTCGCCCACAATGCGGGCGGGTTTGCCTTCGACGACTACGTTGTCGGGCACGTCGCGGAGGACGCAGGCGCCGGCGGCGACGATGACATTGCGGCCAACGCGGAGCCGGGCGGAGATGGTCGCGCCGATGCCGATGACGCTGCACTCGCCAATGATGCAGTCACCGCCCATAGACACTCCGGGCGCGAGGTGGCAACCGGTCCCGATGCGGTTGTGGTGGGGGACAATGGCGCCGTTGTCGACAATGCAGCCATCGCCGAGTTCGACTTCGGTGTCGAGGACTGCGCCGGCCTTGATGAGATTGCCCACGCCCATGCGGACGCTGGGGGAGACGATGGCGCGGGCGTGAATAACGTTGAGCGGATGCAGCCCTGCCTGCTGCCAGCGAGCGAGGAGCCGAAGGCGTGTGGACGCCTTGGCAATGTGCGTGCTCACCGCACCAATTCCCTTCGCGCGGAGCTTGTCGAGCCGCGCGCCCGCCCACACGGGCAAGCCCGCCAACGTAGACCCGATGAGCGCCGGGTCGTCCTCGAGAAAAGCAATCACTTCGTGACCCTTCATGGACGCCACGCACTCGAGCACGGCCAGGCCGCCTTGCGAAGCGCCGTAGATCACGACCCGCCGCTGAAGTGCGTCTGGTACCTCGGCACGGGGCGGAGCGAGCAACGCCAACACGTCCTGCTCCCGAATAATGCGCCCCAGTGGCAGACGCGCGGGGTCGATATGGTGCTGTTCGATCAACAGCCGTGCTTTTTCCGTGACTTGCGCCGTCCCCATCTCTTTGGCGGCGGTAGTCGGTGGTGGAGTGTCTGCTACGAGTTTCTCGGCGATCTCGGGATCCGGGTATTCCGCCAAGACGGCAATCGTGCGCCCGATGGGAACGGCGGCGCCGGCTTCGACGCACGGATAGAGGAAGCCTTCTGCTTCGGCCGTCAATTCCAGGTTGGCCTTGCTGGTTTCCACGAGGGCTATCGGCTGTCCAACATGCACGCGTGTGCCCGGTTCAAGCAGCCATTCGGTCACCGTGATCTCAAGATCATTCACGCCTAGTTGCGGCATGATGACGGGTACAGCGCGGTCTTTCATCGCAGCCTCCGCGCGATCGTGTTGACGATGTCCGCCACCTGGGGAAGCATGCCGTCCTCCAGAGGTCCCGCCGCCGGGAGCGGAGATCGCCTGGCGCCGAAACGTTCGGCCATCCATTCGGACCCCACAAAATGCTCGGCAAAACGCGCAATCACCTCTGCGCCCCAACCTTGTTCTTTGGCGCCTTCTTCAATGGTGGCCATGAGCCGTGCTCCCCGGTTGAACGCGGCAATTTCCTCAAAGGGCAGCGGCGCCAAGAGCGTGCAGACGACGACGTCGGCCTGGATTTCGTGCTCCAGCAGCAACTGGCGTGCTGCTTCGAGCGCCAGATCGGTGTTCGCACCATAACATACCAGCAGCGCTTCGGGCGTGCGCTCCGGATCAAGTTGAAAGTGCAGCGTAGGGAAGCTGCGCCCACTGCTTGTCACATAAAAGGCCTCCCATCGACCATTTTTCACAACGTGCATCGTCTGACCGTACATCAATTTGTTTTCAACAAAGAGCGCGGGCCGCTTCAGTTCGTACAGACACCGCGTCAAAAGCGCATGAGGATCAAGAAAGCGCGAGGGCGCCACAACGGTCAGACCTGGGACACCGCAGAACATCGCTTCTAATGACTGGCTGTGCGTGGGGCCATAGCCACGGCGTCCCCCCATGGGCGCGCGGACGACTAGTGGCACATCCACGCCCTGGCCGTACATCGAAGCGAATTTAGCGGTGTGGTTGATGAGCTGGTCGGCAGCCAGGGCGGCGAAATCGCCGAACATGAGTTCCGCGATAGGCCGTATTCCCGCCAATGCCGCCCCCGTCGCCCACGCAATGATGCCGGCCTCACTGATGGGCGTGGAGATGACGCGCTCCGGAAATTGAGTGGAGAGGCCGCGCGCAACGCCAAAAGCCCCACCATAGGGATCAGCAAGGTCTTCACCCACCAATAGGGCGGACGCGTCGTGGCCCAGCAGCCGGTGCAGGGCCTCATTTAAGGTGCGGCCAAAACGCTCGTTGGAGGCGGCCCACGGGGTCTCCGCGATCGCCTGGATTTCCTGCGCGGTCTGAACAGGGACTGAGGTTGCCTCGGCGAACGGCGCTTGCTCCGCGGCGCGCACGGCATCTTTCACCATCGTTGTTGCGCGGGTGCGCGCCGCGGCGCTCTCGACCTCGCCAAGATTCTTGGAGGCCAGCCTCAACGGATCGCGCGTGCGCCAGTGCGCCAGCTCCGCGGGATCCCGGAAATCATCGCCTTTGCTATGCGGCGCGAGCCGATAGGTGTGCACGACCTGCAGAAATGGCCGGCGTCTTTCGCGCACGTGGTGAAATGCCGCGCGAAAAACGTTGTCGAGTTCAAAGACATCGTTACTCTCGATTTCCGCCGCATCGATTCCAAAGGCCGCGGCGCGCGCGGTGATAGAGCCGGCCACAGCCTTGTCAATGGGTGTCGTCTGCGCGTAGCGGTTGTTTTCGAGCACATAGAGCACGGGCAGAGCGTGTAGTGACGCGAAGTTGAAGGATTCGTAGACGATTCCTTCGCCCAGCGTGCCATCGCCGAGGAAGACGACGGTGATCCCCGGCCGGTTGAGCAGCTTCTGTGCCAGGGCCACGCCCGTGCCATTCCCCACAATCCCACCCTGGACGCCGCTGGTGAAGAAGTTTTTGTAGTGCAGGTGTTGGCTGCCGCCCCGGCCGCCGCAGACGCCGGTGGCGCGTCCCATGATTTCCGCGATGAGGCCCTCAGGCGGCCCGCCATAGGCAAGATAGTGCCCGTGGCAGCGATGCGAACTGAACACGAAATCTTCTTCGCGCACGTGTACGCCCACGGCCACCGCGATGGCCTCCTGCCCGATGCAGGTGTGCGTCGTGCCGAACAGCCTGCCCTGGCTGAACAATTCGAGCAGCTTCTCCTCGAGCGTGCGGATCAGCCACAATTGTTCGAGGAATGCGGCGGATTCAACCGTTGCGCCTTCTGGTGCGGCATCGCGCGCGCTCACTCAATGACTTCCTCAACGATGAAATAGGGCCGCCGCTGGACCTCGTTGTAAATCCGGCTGATGTATTCACACATGATGCTCGTGCAAATCATCTGAATGCCTGCCAGTACAAAGAAAATCGCCGAGACGGTGGCGAGCTCATTGAACTGTTCCATCACGAAGAGCCGCCAATAGAGGACGCGCGCGGCCATGGCAAAACCGATCAAGGCAAAGAGTGCGCCGCCCAGACCGATGAGGTGAATGGGCGCCGTGCTGATGCTGGCGACCATGTCGAAATTGACGCGCAGGAGCGCCCAGAGACCGTACTTGCTGTCACCTGCCGTCCGGCTGCGGTGCGCCACGGGCACTTCGCCCACCTTCACCCCGAGCCACGCCGTCTCCGCCGGCAGATAGCGCGAGCGGTGCGTGCTCGTGGTCAGACGTTCCACCACCGCGCGGCGGTAGGCCTTCATGCCACAACCCAAGTCTTTGATGTCCACTTTGGTAATGCGAGAGACCAAACGGTTAATCGTCCGGGAAGCCAGGCGGCGAAAGGCGCTGTCCTCGCGGTTCTCGCGCCACCCTTGGACAAGATCGAACTTCCCTTCCCGTAGTTTCTCCACAAGCTTCGGGATATCCGCGGGTGGGTTCTGCAGGTCCGCATCAATCGTCACGATGATCTCGCCGCGCGCCTGCTCGAAGCCGGCGTAAACTGCCGGATTTTGCCCAAAATTTCGCGCGAGGCGAACAATGCGCAAGCGCAGGTCTTGTTCATGCAGTTGTTTCAGAACGTCCACGCTCGCGTCACGGCTGCCGTCGTCCACGGCAACAATCTCGAACGAATGCCCATAGCCCTCCATCGCCTGGACCAGTTCCGCATACAGTGTCTCCAGATTGGGCGCTTCATTGTAGACCGGCACCACAATAGAGATTTCCGGCGTTTCCGTGGCCATCGTGACTCCTGAATGCGGGAAAGAAAAGTGCTACGGCGCGGCGTCCACAGCCGCGCGTGAGGATACTACAGCCCCTCCAGAGCCTGCAAAGAGTAGCGTGAGGCGTGGGTGGCGGTCTGATGGGTTTCCGTCCCTGTTTCCCTGCTGTCTCTGTTGACCCTGTTTCCCTCTTGCCCTGCCCGCCACGCGTGCTGTTTGTGTGCCCGCCGTGCGTCTCAAATGACGCTATTCGAAAGTGGCCGTCACTTCCCGCCCGACGGCCCGGCGCACGTTTAAGGTCTTTCCCCCATAATCCGCGGTGGAAAGCTTGTCCACGAAGGGCAGCATGGGCCCGTCATAGCGGATGCGGAGCCGCGCGGTGTCTGTGCTTTGGAAGAGGACGGCGACATGGTCCGGGCCGAGATCCTGTGCCAGCGCCGCCGTCACTTGTTCGACGCGCTCCGGTGTCTCCGGGTGCTCCAGTAGCAGCAGCACCGTGTCCTCCGCGGCGGTCCCCAACACCGTGAGCACCGCGGCGATGGCCACTTCGCCGACCAGTTTTTCGCAGGCATCATTTGTCGCCTGGATGGCGCCCTCCGTCACGGCAGCGCTGCTGACGGCTGCCGTTTTCGTGAAGGCGTCCACCAAGTCGCCATCCAGCGCGCGATAAACACGCACCGTCACGGAGGCCTTGTTTTTCACAACGTTAGTCCCTGGCACAGGCGCTTCTTGTTCCGTCGTGGCCGTGCCGAGTATCACCACATCCGCCGAGTTCCCCTTGGCGAACGTGGCGCCGGTCTCCAGGTCGCCGGTGACCGTCTGGATGAGTGCTTCCTGCTTGTACTCGCGGCCAAGGGTGTCGACCCCGGCCACGGTCAACCGCAGCTTCTCCAAGCCCTGGCGGAGCGCCGTCTCCGCATAGCCAAAATCCGGCACCGCGATAATCTTGTCATTACCGATCTGCTCGCCGATCACCAGCAGCACGCGCGGCGGCTCGGGTAGGTACGGCAACATCGTCGCCGCCACGTCCTGGTACAACGGGCGGGCGTCAATGTAGGCGTCGATCTCGACACGTGTCGTGTCGCCCGCGATGTCGTGCCGGATCTTGTCGTAGCCGCGCACATATTGGGAAGCATTGCGCAGGACATTCTGGAGATGGCTCAGGTCGCCGCTCGCAACGACCGCATTCAACAGCTTGCGGATGATTTCCTGCTTCGCATTTTCGATGGCCGCATTGCGCGCGGCCAGCCCGACGCCCTCCGCGAAACCTTCCAT
>JACPGD010000207.1 GCA_016182645.1 Candidatus Hydrogenedentota bacterium
CTCCGCCGGCAGGAACTCGAGAAACTCGCGCAGCGGCTGGGCTGGACGTTTTCGCCCGGGCATGACAAAAGCTTTGTCCACCGCTTCGAATTCCTGGATCAGTTGCGGCAAGGCTCGAACCGCTATGCTTCCTGCATCCTGGAGGGCGTCTACCGTGAATGCCCTGTCCTCGCGTTTGACTATCATTACGAAACCACTTCGCGCGACCAGGACAGCGAGGAGACGCACCACCATCACTACAACTTCTACTTGGTGCGCCTGCCGCTGCATTGCCCGGAATTGCGCCTCTATCCGGAAACAATTCTGTCGCGCGTTGGTCAGGCGCTGGGTGCGTCCGATATCGATTTCGACTCGGCCGAGTTCTCGCGCGCGTTTGTCGTCAAGTGCGGCGATAAGAAATTCGCCTATGACCTCTGCCACGCCCGCATGATGGAATATCTCTTGCAACATCGCGATTTGCGCCTGGAATTCGAGGGCGAGTATCTCGCCGCGGAGTATTCCGGCTCGCTCGATCCTAAAAAAATTGAGCAACGCCTGGATGTTCTGGTTGAAATTCGCAATCTACTTCCAGAGTATCTGCTGCAGAGCGCGGACAGCCGTGCTCGCGAAATGGAAGTGTGAGGTGATAGCACTTATAATTCTCACGGCCATTGTATTGCTTCCCTTGTTTTGGACCTTGGTGACCTACAACCGGCTCGTGGCCCTGCGCAATCACTCCAGTGAAGCCTGGTCGAACATCGACACCGAGCTAAAGCGCCGCTACGAACTTGTCCCCAACCTCGTTGCAACTGTAAAGGGCTACGCCGCACACGAACGCGAAGTGCTGGAAGAAGTGACGCGCTTGCGTGACTCCTGCGTCGCGGACACCGGTTCGCCCGCGCACCAGGCCGCCACGGAAAACCAACTCGTGCAGGCCCTCAACAAGCTGTTGATTCGCGTCGAAGCCTATCCGGACCTCAAGGCCAGCACCAATTTTCTCGAACTCCAGCGCGAACTGGCCAACACCGAAGACCGCATCCAGGCCGCCCGCCGCTTCTACAACGGCAACGTGCGCGAACTCAACAACCTCGTGGAAATGTTCCCCAGTGGTCTCATTGCCAGCGCCGGCAACTTCGTTAAGCGAGAGTTCTTCGAAGTCGAAAGTACTGCCCTCCGCCAAGCCCCAGCGGTTGCTCTCTAGACTCCCACCCTTCCCGTCCACCCTATACTTCCCATTCTTCTTCTGCCCACTCGCACCCCCGCCCCACAATTTGTCATAATCATTGCCATGCGCACGGATCCACCAGAAAAATGACAACCACGACCGACATCCCAATAGACTTGAAGACCGAACTCGAGCAAATCGGGCGCCAGGCGCGCGCAGCGTCCGCGGGACTGCGTTCAATGACGCGCGCGGTGAAGGACGCCGCATTGAAGCGCATTGCGCAACGCTTGCGAGAGCAGCAGGAACTGGTGCGGCGCGAGAATGCGCTCGATCTCGTGGCCGGCCGCGAGAAGGGCCTCTCGGTGGCCATGCTGGATCGACTGGAACTGACGCCGAAGCGCATCGAGGCGATGGCGGCAGGCCTTGAAGTCGTCGCGATGTTGCCGGACCCCGTGGGCGATATAGTGAGCCAATATGTGCACCCGAACGGGCTGCGCATCGCGCAAATCCGCCAGCCGCTCGGGGTGGTGGGAATCATTTACGAGAGCCGTCCAAATGTGACGGCGGACGCGGCGGCGCTATGCCTGAAATCCGGCAATGCGACCATCCTGCGCGGCGGCTCGGAGGCAATCCACTCCAACGTGGCCATCGCGAATATATTCTCGGAAGCGGCCAGCGAAGCGGGTGTTCCAGAGCACGCCGTGCAAATGATCGCGACGACGGACCGCGCCGCGGTCGGCGAAATGCTCAAACTCGACCGTTTCATCGACGTCATCGTGCCGCGCGGCGGGAAGAGCCTGATTGAGCGCATCTACAAGGAATCCCGTATCCCGGTCGTGGCGCATCTGGACGGGGTGTGCCACGTATACATCCATGACGATGCCGACTTCGCCATGGCGAAAAAGATCACGCTCAACGCGAAGCTCCAGCGCCCGGGCGTGTGCAACGCCATCGAAACGCTGCTGATTCACGAAGCGATTGCGCCACTACTGCTGCCGGAAATCGCGGATGCGCTGCGGGCCGGCGGCTGCGAACTGCGCGGCTGCGCGCGCACACAACAAATCATCGACTGCCTCCCCGCCACGGAGGAGGACTGGTACACCGAATATCTCGACAAGATCCTCTCGATTCGCGTTGTGTCCTCGCTGGAAGAGGCCATTGACCATGTCAATCACTACGGCTCGCACCATTCCGACGCTATCGTGACCGAAAACTACGCCGCCTCGGAACGGTTCCTTGAGGAAGTGGACAGTGCGACGGTCTACGTCAACGCTTCCACGCGCTTCACGGACGGTTTCGAGTTCGGCCTGGGCGCGGAAATCGGCATCAGCACCAACAAGTTGCACTGCCGCGGGCCGATGGCGCTCAAGGAACTGACGACCCTGAAGTACATCATCCGCGGCTCGGGCCAGATCCGTGAGTGAAGCCGCGCGTATTGGGATCTACGGCGGGACCTTCGATCCCCCTCATACCACCCACCTCGACATCGCGCGTGCCGCTTTGCAACACGCCCACCTGGACAAAGTGCTGTTTGTCGTCGCGGCGTCGCCCCCGCACAAATCCGGCGGTGTGCACGCGGCCGCGGGTGACCGTCTCGCAATGGTGGAGGCCGCTTTGCTAAATGAACGCGAGATGGAGGTATCGCGCGTGGAACTGGATCGGCGGGGGACCTCCTACACGGTGGACACGCTGCGCGAGTTGCAGCGGTCTCATCCAAACGCCAGGCTCTTCCTGATCCTTGGCAGCGACAGCGTCCAGGATCTCCCGCGCTGGCGGCAGCCGGAGCAGATCGTGGCATTGGCGGAGTTGCTCGTCGTCCAGCGCCCGGGGGCGCCCGCCGAATCGCCGCCCACCCTGGATGGCCGTTCCAGCGTTGTGCCCTTCCAGGAGCGCGACGTATCATCGACCCGAATTCGCGAATGCCTGGCCAGGGGCGAGGACGTGAGCGGCATGGTCCCAGAATCCGTCCTGGCGGTAATCCGCGAACGAGGACTCTATCGTGCCCGTCGTTAAAGACCCGCGTTCCACGGAATTCCTTCGGCTATTGCGCGAGCGGCTGCCCGAAAAGCGCGTGAGCCACTCGATCTTTGTCGCGGAATACCTGTCTTCGTTCGCCAGACAAATCGGTCTCGATCACGACCAGGCCGTCGCCGCCGGGTTGTTGCACGATCTTTGCCGCACGCTCAGCAATGACGAAATGCTTCAGCGGGCCCAGGAATACGATCTGCCCGTCGGCCCCCGCCAGTTGGCGAAGCCCGTGCTGCTGCATGGGCCTGTCGCGGCGGAAGAAGTGCGGCGCGAACTCGGCATTGACGACGAAGGAATCTACGAAGCGATCTACTGGCATACCACGGGCCGTCCCGAACTGGGCAAGCTGGGCCAGGCCCTCTACCTCGCCGACTTCGCCGAGCCGACCCGCCCCTACGCCGAGGCCGCACAAACGCGCGACATGCTCCGCAAAGTGGGGTTCAAGGACGCAATGCTCTTTGCCACGCATGCGAAGCTGCACTATGTGAGAAACAAAAACGCCGACAACCCGGAAGGTCACGCCTTCTATTTGTGGCTGCAACAGGAATATGCGTGATGGCCGCGCCCGACGCGTTCGCCCACCTTGCCCGATATTACGATCCGATCATGTCGCATGTGAACTATGACCGCTGGTTCTCGTGTACGCTCGCCCTGGCGGAACTGGCGCCCGCGCCCTTCCGCCACGTCGACACGGGCTGCGGAACCGGCGTGCTGGTCAACATGTTGCGCCAGGCCGGCTGGCAGAGCGCCGGCATCGATCTCTCCGCCGCCATGGTGAGCGCCGGCCGGCGCGCCCGCGGTTCACTGCCGCTCGCCGTCGCGGACCTCCGCGCGCTCCCCTTCAACAACAGCCTCGGCTTCATCACCTGCCTGTTCGACAGTCTCAATTTCCTCCTCGAGGAACGCGAACTGCGCCAGGCAATCCACGAGTTCGCGCGTGCCTTGTGCCCAGGCGGCCTGCTGTATTTCGACATCGTGACCGAGCGCATGGTCACGCTCCATTTCGCTGGACAGGAATGGGACGAGGACAATGGGGGCTTCCAGAGCAGTTGGACCAGCGTCTATAACCGCGCGACTGCCTGCGCGGAAACGCGCGTGCGCATAAACACGGGCGCCGAAACCCTCATTCGTGAACGCATTTACCCACACGCGTTGCTCGAGAACATGCTCCGCGACTTTGGCCTGACCGTGCTCGCCGTGTATGACGCGGAGCGCTGGCGCCGCCCGACCCGGCACACCACCCGCATTGACTTCATCGCCATGAAGCAGCCGCCCAGGAACGTCAACCGCCAGTTCAAGGAAGTCACGAAGCACGTGCGCACCCTCCTCGAGTCTTGACGGTTTTGTGCTGTTTGGCCCCTGTCCTTGCTGCCCCTACTCGCCCAAATCCAGCGCCTGCGCCAACTTCTTGATCGATTTGATGTCGACCTTGCCGGTCCCCAGCACCGGGATCTGTTCGATCCGATAAAACGAGTTGGCCCGCGGAATCCACAGATTCGGCAGACCAGATTGATCCATTTTGCTCATCAATTCCTCGAGCTTGTCATCTTCCATCGTGTGCAGCACGATAAGGCGCTCTCCCTTCTGCGCGTCGGGCACGCTCGATACCGCCATCACCTGATCGGTCATGGAGATCAGTCCGTGCAGGGTCTCTTCGACTTTGGCATGGGGCACCATTTCGCCGCCAATCTTGCTGAAGCGCGCCAGGCGGTCGGTGATGGTGATGAACCCTTCGTCGTTGAGGGCGGCGATGTCCCCGGTCTCATACCACCCATCGTGTAGCACCTTCGCCGTCTTTTCGGGCTGGTTCAGGTAGCCCTGCATGATGTTGGGGCCCTTCACCAGCAACAGGCCCGTGCCGCCCAGGGGCACTTCTTCCCCGGTGTCGGTGTCCATGATCTTCACGCACTGCCCCGGCAGCGGCCGGCCAATGGTGCCGTGACAGGTGGCCCGGTAAAAGAAGCCTGGCGATTCGAGGTCCGGAAAATTCACCGACACCGCCGGCGTGCACTCGGTGGTGCCATAACCTTCCAGAGGCTCGACGCCGAATTTTTCCTTGAAGGCCAGGCGCACGCGCGGCGCAAGCTTTTCCGCGCCACAGACGACAAAACTCAGCGACTTCAGTTGTTCCGGCGTGCAACGGCGAATAAAGCTCTGGAGCAACGTCGAAGTCCCAATCATGATGCTGCCGTGGTACTTCTCGACCAGCCCGCCGATGATCTTGGGTTCCAGAGGATTCGAGTGGTAGGTGGCGGCGTAGCCGCGGGAGAGCGGCATCCACAGCGTTGCCATGAACCCGAAAGAATGAAAAAATGGCAAAAAGCCAACCAAACACGTCTTCTCGTCGTGGGGGAAGGATTCCAGGGCACACTCGATATTGGAAATGAGGTTGCGGTGCGTCAGCATAACGCCCTTGGGCTCGCCCTCACTGCCGCTCGAGAAGATAATGGTCGCCAGGTCCTTTTCGGTCCGGTACGGCGCGCCCAACAGCTTCTCCAGCACACGCACGGGCGCCAGCAGCGCCAGCAGCATCGCCACGATGCGATCTTTGCCGGTGATTTGCTCGCGGACGTCTTCAAGGAAGATGGACTGGCCAGGCACTTCGAGCGGGAGCCGTTCGAGCAACTTTTTCGAGGTGAGCACCTGGGTGATGCCGCATTGTTGGGCACAGGAGGCCATCGTTTCGGCGGAGGCCGTGTAATTCAGGTTTACCGGAACGCGGCCCAACAATTGCAGAGCGATGTTGGTGAGGGCCGAGCCGATGCTGGGCGGCAAGAGCACCCCCACCATGCGTTGTCCGTCAAGGATCTGTTTCAGTTTGCGGGCGAAAACAATGCTGCCAACGAGTGTCTTGAAGTAGCTGAGTTCGCCGGAAATGCTGTCGGAAATGGCGATGCGGCGCGGGTGTTGCCGCGCGGCGTGCACAAACCCCCGATGCAGCAGGTCAAATCGATGTCTGCGCACCAGGTACGCCGCCATGCCAACCTCGAGCACGGCCTCCCGCACCGCGTGCGCAGGCGTGCCGGGCGCAACCGGCGCCCCATAGGCAACCACGATTCGGTGCCGGTAGCGCGGCCAGCGCCATTGAATCCGCTTGTTTTCGAAGACGTAGAGAATTTGCCAGAGGCGGCTGAGGTAAACCGGAATGAGCGGCGCGTCGAGGCCTTTCAACAGCGTGAAGTAGTCTTTGTGCCACGGCACCACGGTACCCTCGGCGGCGTGCCGCGCCTCGCAGTTCACGCACACCACATTGCCCAGCGCGATCACCCGCTGAATCTCGCCCACGACGCGCTGCATCTCGCGCTCGTCTCCCCGCGGATCGAACAGTATCAGCCGCATCCCGCGCGCGAGCCGGCGCATCCATCGCGTCTCAAGCACGTCCTTGCCCGCCACAAAATACACGTCGCGGTCCGTCGAGGCGATGAGCGCCAGGCAATCGACAAGCGAAAGATGGTTCGCCACCCACAACGCCCCGCCCTGTGACGGTACTTGGTCACGGCCATAGACCTTCAGCCGCGCGAAAACCGCGGTGGCGAGCCAAAGGATTGAACGGAGAAGCAGGTGCGGCAGACGCAAGCAGATATAGGCTCCCATGGCGGCGGACGCCAGACCAATAACTGCGAACACGGTGTATGTCGAAAAGCCGGCGCTGCCCAGCCCCAGAAAGACAATACTGGAGAAGGCCATGCCGACAAACGTGAGCATGTTCGTCGTGGCGATGACGCCGCCCTTCATGTGATCGGGGGCTCGGTGCTGAATCGAGGCCGCCAGTGGCACATCGAAAAACCCTGCAAAATAGCCCATGCCGAAGACAAAGAAGAGCAGGCAGGGAAAATACAACCCGCCGAGGAAGTCGGAATAAACCTCAAAAGGAACAGCCATGAGGAGGGCAAAAACCATCATGCCCGCGGCGCCCAGCGGCACAAGCCCCAATTCGATTTTCCCGCGCGAAAAATAGCCGGCACAAACCGCCCCAATCCCGATCCCAATCGCGATCGCGCCCAGGAGACAACTTGTGTAGGATTCCGTGTTCCCCAGCGTGGCGCTTGAAAACTTGAAAACCGTATTGCGCATCAGCGCGCCGGTGAACCAGAAGTAGATGTAGCCGAGGACTACATTGAAGATCACGCGGTCGCGCCAAATCGCGCGGAAATAGGGCCCCATGCCGGACCAGGGGAGGAAGGGATTCATGGGGATTCGCTGGTTTGGATTCGCTGCCAGCGGACGGGTGATGAAGTAGGCAGTGACGACACCAACAACAGACAGGCAGGTTAGGAGAGCCGACGCAAAGTAGACCTGGTCCTTCCACGCGAGATAGACCGGCCCGGCCAGCATTGTGCCCGCAATGATGGACACGATGGTGCCCATTTGCAGGATGCCATTGCCCCAGGACAAGCGTGATTCCGGTAGAATCTCCGGCAAAATGCCGTATTTCGCGGGACCAAACATGGCGCTTTGCGTGGCCATCAGAAACAACACAAAGAAAATCAGCACGGGCTGTTTGCTCAGGAACGCAATTCCGCCCGCCACCATGATGAACACTTCGAGATACTTCGTCCCCAAGGCCACGCGCTGTTTGCTGAAACGGTCCGCCAGCGCGCCGAACAGGCCGGGAAAGAGAATGAAGGGCAGAGAAAACAAGAACGTGGCCGTCGCCGGTACGTAATCCTCGGGAATCGCTGTCAGGTGCAACTGCGCAACGGCGAGCGCAAGATGTC
>JACPGD010000208.1 GCA_016182645.1 Candidatus Hydrogenedentota bacterium
GAGGAGACCCGTGTGCAGGCCGCGCGCGCGCTGGCCATCGCCGCCATCTCCGTGAAGAACCGCGACTGGCTGCTTTGGCTCTTGTCCTACACCGGCGGCGTGGAATCGCAAGAAGCGCTGCTCGCGTTGCTTGACACCGCACCCGAGCAGTTCCAGCGCATTCTCATGGCCCTGGAAAGCATTGGGCAACAACGCGATGACACCGGCGCCGTGGCCGTGCTGGAGGCGCCGGAACTGCCCAAGAAGCTCTTGGCCAAGTTTCCGCAATGGTCGGAGGGGCAGCAACTCGCCGCCATCAACACGCTGGGTGCGCTGCGCGCCGCCGCGGCCGTACCCGATCTACTCAAACTCGCGAAACAACCCGGGGCGGTGGGCAGCGCGGCCCTCGAAGCTCTGGGCCGCATCGGCACACCCGAAGCCGCGGACGTGCTGTTAGATCGCTTCACGGAGGCGCGCACTCCAGAGTTCTTGAACGCGGCGTTGCGCGTCGCCGAACACATGGAATCTAAGAGCGCCTTTAAGTTTTACCGGGCCTTGCAGAAAGTGGATCTCGGCGGCGCGCCAGAATCTCTTATAGCCGCGGTTGAATGCGCGGCGTTGCTGGGTAAGGCGCGCGTCGCCAGCAGCACCCGCGTCATCAAGTACATCCTGCCTGCCCTCGAATCAGAGCGCGCGGATGTGACCGGCGCGGCGAAACAGGCGCTGCTCATGCTGTCCATGCCCGGCGCGACGGAGACGATCGCCAAGGCCGTCCGCCGGGCGGAGCCGCCGGTAAAGGCCGCCGTGCTCGAGGTGCTGGCCGAGCGCGACTGGGCAGTGGCGCGCCCCTATCTCGAAGAGGCCATCGACGACGAGGACGAGGGCGTCCGCGTCGCCGCGCTCCAGATTCTCGGGGACAAGCCGGAGCCTGCGTTCGCCGAAACTTTCATTAAGGCGGCGCAAGAAGGCCCGGAAGCGGAGCGGCCCGTGGCCTTGCGGGGCTACCTCAATCTGGCCGCCCGCGCGCTTGCTGATGACCACGCGAAAGCCTTGGACATGTACCACGCCGCGCTGCCGTTGGCCGAGCGCGACGAGGAACGCCTCCAGGCCCTGGAAGGACTGACCGCGCTGGCCGACGCCGCCAGCCTGCCCCACCTGACAGCCTTGCATCAGAATCCAAGACTGGATTTCGCGGCCACGACGGCCGCGCTGACGATCGCCGCGGCCAGCGAGGCGAGCGATCAGGGCATGGCCCGGGGCGTTTACCGTGACGTATTAAAGAGCACGAAAGACCGCAAGCTCGCGCAACAGGCCGAGCAGGGTCTGCGGCGCCTGGGAGTCGCGGAAGACTTTGCCAGGGACGCCGGCTTCCTTACCGATTGGGTCATCATCGGTTCCTTTGCCGCGAAGGCCTTCTCCGACAAGTTCCCGCCAGAGACAGAGGCGTTCGATGCCGCCGCAAGCTATCCCGGGGCGGAAGGGCAACAAGTGACCTGGAAAGCGTGGCACACCAGCGACATCTTTGGCATCACCGATTTCGACCAGATCTACACCCCCAAGGAAAACGTCATCGCCTACGCCCGCACCGTCATCACTGTCGCCCAGCTCATGGATGCCGTCTTGAAAATCGGCAGTGACGACGGCGTCGTCGCCTGGCTCAACGGTCAGGAGATCCACAAGAACAACGCCCAGCGCCGCGTTCACATCGACGAAGACATTGTCCCCATTTCCTTGCAGCCCGGCGAAAACGTCCTCCTCCTCAAAATCGTCCAGGGCGGCTCGGACTGGGGGTTCACGGTGCGCTTGGTCGATACTTCCGAGAAACCTGTCAGCCTGTCAGCCGTGGCGCGATAAGCTGGCGGGTTGTCGCTCATTTCAGAAAGATGTACCACACGTGCCAGTGTAGTCACGCGGGCGACACTCCGCGGTTCTCGTACCAGACCACGTTGTTTGTGGCAGCCCCCGTGGCGGCGATGTCGGGACGTCCGTCCTGGTTGAGGTCCGCGACGAAGATACCGGCCGCGGCCACCCCACTCAGATCGAGCGGGAACCGTTGCCAGCCGGACGGCGTGCCCGCGCGCCTGTAGGTGAAGAGTCCGTACGGCGCGCCGCGATGCCCAGCAATGATCTCGTCATCACCATCGCCGTCCAGATCCGCAACATCTAAGGCATGGCCGTCGTTGAATGTGTCGTCGATCACCGTGCGATCCCAGGGCAGCCGCTCTGGTGTTGGCGGTGTATAGACCACCACCTGGTGTCCATGCCACGGCTCGATCGTGGCGATGAACCGTCCCCCTGTGGTCCTGAGGGCGCCGAGGGCAACTTCGCTGGCACCTTGTTTCGGCCGCGGTCCGCGGTCGCCCAGCCCCAGCTGCAGCCCTTCAGGATTGCCGCCGCCAGTAGGGCCTACGTGCAGAAACACCCCCTCGAAGCTCGCCGTCAGGAGGTCTTCGCGGCCGTCGTTGTCCCAGTCCACCACCCGGAGGCCATGCGCCATGGTGAGGTGGCCGCCCATTGATCGTTGCTTCCATGTGTCGTCTCTGGGAAGCTTTGGAATGGTGTAGGCCTTGAACTGGACGGCCACCGCGTAGTCGGGCGGGGCCGCGCCCACCCCGATGATCGGAAGATTGAGCAGTTCTTTTCTTCCGTCCCCCTCCACGTCCGCCCAGCGGACACGGTGCGACGTCGGCACCGCGTCAATGCGATGTATCGTCCATTCTTGCTGCGTCTCGGGGTGTTCGGGGCACTCCAGCCAGAAGACCGCACCGCCCCGGGTCGAATCGCCCAGATCGAATTCGCAGGCAAGGGCCAGGTCATGGTCGCCGTCGCCATCGACGTCATACGCCGCCGCATCGATGTTGCGTTCGGTCTGGCTGGAGATGGTGTACTTTTCCCACGCGGGGTTCTTGTACCAGACCAACTGGGACGGCGTCGTGGACAACGCGATCACGTCGGGTTTGCCATCCAGGTCCACGTCCGCCACGCTCACCTGATATCCGTTCGGGAACTCCGCATCGATGACGTGCCGCTCGAATTCGACCGAGCTCTCGGGCACGGCCCAAACGCAACAGAACAGGGCAGGGAGGAGGAGGTACAGGACGTGCTTCATGTGATCATCCCTCCAATCGTGGAAAGACATGATAGCGCGGGGCGGCCACCGGCCACGAGGCACGCGCGGCGACGGCAGTGCGGCACGATGTTTAGTTTTGATACTGCGTTCTCAGGATTCCTTCGTGTCATCCTAGGCAACGCGCACGGGCCGGAGGAACGGGGGAAAAGCTGATTGGCGGGGAATGGAAAACGGCAAGTCTTGGGCAAGCCTCACCCAAAAACTTCATTTGAGGCAGTGTTCAATACGGGTCAACGCCGATTGGCCAGGCGACTGCCGCGCGTCAACACGCGCCCGTTCGGCGTCGCCGAATTGCCCAAGTTGTCTTGAAAGCAATGGTTACGCCCCCCAGAAAAACGGTGTTCACCACCCGCCGGCTCTCTTTTCAAAACCGTATTCCGGGATTGGCCCATTTCTTGCATCACGACCCTTAAGGCCCATGTAAATTGTGGTCACTACAAACAAAACTACACGATGCAAAGGCATCAGAATGTATGGAGGAGGTTCCGTCCTATGTATCCGAAACGTATTGCAACCCGTATCGCAGTGCCGATTGTCCTGGCAGCGGCCACCATTGCCGGTCTGCTGGGGGCGCCTGCCGTGCTGCAGGCGGCGCCGGCCGATGTTGCCGAAGCCAAGGAAAGCCTGAGCAACCTCAGCGCCGCGTTTAATCAGGTCGCGGAGTCGGCCTCGCCGGCGGTCGTTTTCATCGAAGTGGAAAAGAATATGTCGCGTGGCATGGGTGAAATGCCGATGGGCTCCCGCGATTTCTTCGAGCATTTCTTCGGCGGCCCCATGGGGCCCGGCCACGGAATGCCCATGCCCAACCAGCAAGTGCCGGAAGACATGGGGCCTGTGCCTTACGGTCAAGGCTCAGGGTTTATCATCTCCGCCGACGGCTATATTGTGACCAACCATCACGTCGTCGGTGAGGCAGACATTGTCAATGTGAAATTGGCAGATGGCCGCGAATTCGAGGCAAGAAAGATCGGCAGCGACCCCCAGACGGAAATTGCGCTGATCAAAATTGACGCTGACGGGTTGCCGGCCCTCAATCTGGCCAATTCCGATCAAATCAAAGTCGGCGACTGGGTGGTGGCCATCGGCAGCCCCTTTGGGCTCGCTCATACCGTCACCACCGGGATCATCAGTGCCAGCGGCCGGGGCAACGTCGGCGGCCTGGTCGATATGGGCAACTTTATTCAGACCGACGCGGCCATCAATCCCGGCAACTCCGGCGGGCCGCTGCTGGATATGAATGGAAGCGTCGTCGGGATGAACACAGCCATCCTTAGCCGCACGGGCGGCTACATGGGCATTGGCTTCGCCATCCCGGCCAACATCTTGAATTACGTCGTGCGGCAACTCCGCGAAGATGGCGCCGTCACGCGCGGCTTCCTGGGCGTGAACGTCCAGGATCTCACGCCTGATCTCGCTGAAGTGTTTGGCGTGAAGGACGAGAAAGGCGTGCTTGTCGCCAGTGTCCAGGAAGACTCTCCCGCCGACAATGCCGGACTGCAACGCGACGATGTGAACGTGTCCTTCGCCGGCCAGGCCGTCGGCGAAATTAACACCTTCGTGGCGCGCGTGGCGACTACCCAACCGGGTGAGGAAGTGCCGGTCACGGTTGTACGTGATGGCGAGAAGATTGAAAAGAAGGTCGAAATTGGGTCCCGTTCCGGCGAGACAGAACTGGCCGCCGAAACAGATACCGGACAGAAGATGCGCCTGGGGCTATCAGTGCAGGATCTCACCCCCGAACTTGCCCAGGAACTCGGCTACGAAGGTGAATCCGGCATACTGGTCACGGCTGTGCAGCCCGGCTCCGCCGCGGCCCGCGCCCGTCTCGAGCGAGGCGACTTGATCCAGGAAGTCAACCGCAAGCCCGTGAACAGCGTCAAGGAGTTCCAAGCCGCTATCGCCAAGGAGACCGGCAAAGTTCCCCTGCTGGTGCGCAAAGGGGAAGGCACGGTCTACGTCGTGTTGAACATCAAAGAGTAGCCGAAGTAAGTAATCTTAAGTCCCCTCCCCCCCACCACCAGAGAGGAGGCAGCCCCCTGTTTTCTTCCTCCCATCCCCCCCCTCCTCCAGCGTTGACCCTGCCCGCCCGCGCTGTAATAATGGCACTAGACTGAATGAAGGCGGGGCCATGCACTATCTCGATCTTTCGGACAATACCGTGCTTGCGCCGCTTGCGCGCAGCCTGACCATTCAGGATACGCGCAGCGGACAAATCGTCCAGGACGCCCATTTCATTTATTTCCGCCACGAAGAAGCCCCCTCCAATGTGACGTATTGTCCGGTGCTGGCGGTGTTTCGCGCGGGGCGGCTGACCCCGGACGGCGAACAGATCGAGGTGGAGTCCGTCGAACTGGATTACCCCCACCGCGCCTACGGCCGGAAAGTGCTCGAAGGCGTCGCCACCTATCCAGACGGGGTCAAGGAAGAATGGCGCATTCAGGTGGATCCCGTGAACATGCGCTTTGAGTGGGTGCGTCAGCCCTACAACCTGAGCGACAAACTCTTCTACCGCGTTTTGACACCGCGCCGCACAGCCTCCCTTCAACTGTGGCACACGGGCAGCGGGCTTCAAGTGACGAACGATGTGGCGGCCACAAGGGGCGAGCCGTCGATTCTCGATGCGGAGCAGGAATCGGAACTCTTCTTCTACTCGTCCGCACCCAAAAACTGTTTCCGGCTCGAAACGTCGAGCGCCGGGACGCTTCACATCGAAGGGGCGACGGGCGTACCGGTCCACCTGCCCGGAGAAGCGGGTTGGGACTACGAGGCCGCCGAAAAGCGCCAGCAGCCGCTTTGGGACATGCGGTGGGTGGTGGAAGGTTCATCC